>NZ_VBZC01000059.1:0-59522 GCF_005786655.1 Streptomyces montanus | reverse complement strand
CATCCGCGCCGGCGACCTGGCGTCCACGACGCCCCGCAAACCCGCCCCGTCCCCCGTCCCCACTCCGGCCCCGGCCGCGGCCCGCGGCGGCACCCTCCCCCGCACCACCTCCGCCGAGACCCTCGCCACCATGCAGGCCGCCGTCCTCACCGGCGAGCCCCTGTGGATCGGCTACGTCAACGCCGAAGGCGCCGCCAGCCAGCGCGTCATCGCGCCGGTCCGCGTCGAGGGCGGCTATGTGACGGCGTACGACCACACGGCGGACGAGGTCCGCACCTACCCGCTGCACCGCATCACGGGCGTCGCGGAACTCGCGGACGACCCCGCGTAACCGCGTAACGGAGTCCCGAGACACACCACACGCGTACGGGATCAGGCACACTGGACGTTTGGTCGAGCGCCCACGCCTCGGTGCCCGCCGTGCAGAAAGGGACGCACGTTGAACGGACCTCTCATCGTCCAGTCGGACAAGACCCTGCTCCTGGAGGTCGACCACGAGCGGGCCGACGACTGTCGTCGGGCCATCGCGCCGTTCGCCGAGCTGGAGCGGGCGCCCGAACACATCCACACGTACCGGGTGACGCCGCTCGGGCTGTGGAACGCGCGGGCCGCCGGGCACGACGCCGAGCAGGTCGTGGACGCGCTCGTGGAGTTCAGCCGGTATCCGGTGCCGCACGCGCTGCTCGTCGACGTCGCGGAGACGATGGACCGGTACGGGCGGCTGACCCTGTCCAAGGACCCGGCGCACGGTCTGGTCCTCACGACCACCGACCGGCCCGTACTCGAGGAGATCCTGCGCTCGAAGCGGATCATCCCGCTGGTGGGCGCCCGGATCGATCAGGACACCGTCGCCGTGCATCCCTCGGAGCGCGGGCAGATCAAGCAGACGCTGCTGAAGCTGGGCTGGCCGGCCGAGGACCTCGCCGGGTACGTCGACGGCGAGGCGCATCCGATCGAGCTGGCCGAGGACGGCTGGGCGCTGCGGCCGTACCAGAAGCAGGCGGTGCAGAACTTCTGGCACGGCGGGTCGGGAGTCGTCGTACTCCCGTGTGGCGCCGGAAAGACGCTGGTCGGAGCCGGTTCGATGGCTCAGGCGAAGGCGACCACGCTCATCCTCGTCACGAACACCGTCTCGGCCCGCCAGTGGAAGCACGAGCTGGTGCGGCGGACGTCGCTGACCGCGGACGAGATCGGCGAGTACAGCGGTACGAGGAAGGAGATCCGGCCGGTCACCATCGCCACATACCAGGTGCTGACGACCAAGCGGAAGGGCGTCTATCCGCATCTGGAGCTGTTCGACTCCCGCGACTGGGGGCTGATCGTCTACGACGAGGTGCATCTGCTGCCGGCTCCCGTCTTCAAGTTCACGGCGGATCTGCAGGCGCGCCGCCGCCTCGGGCTGACCGCGACGCTCGTACGGGAGGACGGCCGCGAGTCGGATGTGTTCTCGCTCATCGGGCCCAAGCGGTTCGACGCGCCCTGGAAGGAGATCGAGGCGCAGGGCTACATCGCGCCCGCGGACTGTGTCGAGGTCCGCGTGAACCTCACCGACGCCGAGCGGCTGGCGTACGCGACGGCCGAGACCGAGGAGAAGTACCGCTACTGCGCGACGACCGACACCAAGCGGAAAGTCACGGAGGCACTGGTGCGCCGCTTCGCCGGGCAGCAGACCCTCGTCATCGGCCAGTACATCGACCAGCTCGACGAGCTGGGCGAGCACCTGGACGCGCCCGTCATCAAGGGTGAGACGTCCAACGCGCAGCGCGAGAAGCTCTTCGAGGCGTTCCGGCAGGGCGAGATCAGCGTGCTCGTCGTCTCGAAGGTCGCGAACTTCTCGATCGACCTGCCGGAGGCGACGGTCGCGATCCAGGTCTCGGGAACGTTCGGCTCGCGCCAGGAGGAGGCCCAGCGCCTCGGCCGTGTGCTGCGCCCCAAGGCCGACGGCCACCAGGCGCACTTCTACTCGGTCGTCGCCCGCGACACCATCGACCAGGACTTCGCCGCCCACCGCCAGCGCTTCCTGGCGGAACAGGGGTACGCGTACCGGATCGTCGACGCGGACGAGCTGCTGGCGGAAGAAGGAGCCTGAAGCTCGCCGCCGCGGCCGGACGAGGCGCCGCTCACCCGGCTCACCCGGCTCACCGGCGGCGGCGTACGCCCGCTTCCTCGCCGTACTCACCCAGCACGAGCACATCGAACACGGTGCTCGCGAAGACCTTGACGGCGCGCAGGGCGTCGCCCAGGAGATGGCGGTGGTCGCGGTCGTCGTAGGTGGTGGCGCCGGAGGGCGGGCGGTGCCGCGCGGGGCCGGAAGCTGGGTTGAGGGTTGCTGCGCTCATGTCTCCATGATGCTTTTCGGCCATTGGCGTGACATCGGCCTGTGGGCCGAACCTCCGGGGCCCCGGCATACGCCTCTGGGCGTACCTGTCCCCCTGGGGAACCACTAGGGGTAGTAGGGCCTGGGAGGGGCTGGCAGGGGCTGGGAGGGGCGCGCTCGCGAAAATCCGTTGGCTCCGCCGACAGCCCCTCGCCTAGAATCTCCGCTCTTGCCCGCCTCCCTCCGTGGAGCGCCGCCGCCCGCACGGAAACCGGACGGCCCCGCAGCCCCGCCGTATCCCAGCGCATGCCGTACGGCGACGAGGCGCACCCCAGGCACACCCACTCAGCAGGCCCAGGCCCCGGAGGCAACCGCCGTGTCCACCCCGCCCGACGCCCCCCTCTCCCGCGAGCGCGCCCACCTCGCCCACTCCCGCGCCGCCCTGCGCGCGATGCGCGAGGACGTCGAGTCCCTCGACATCCGAGACGTCACCGCGAACTGGGTCAACGCGGAGGCCCTCGCCCATCAGATCGACGAACGCATCAAGGCCCTCGCCGACCTGGCCCACACCCCGCTGTTCTTCGGCCGTCTCGACTACCTGCACGCGCCGGGCGCCGATGAGGCCGCCTATCAGACACTGCACATCGGCCGCCGCCACGTGCACGACGCCGACGGCGACCCCCTGGTCATCGACTGGCGGGCGCCGGTGTCGCAGCCGTTCTACCGGGCCTCCAAGAAGGACCCGATGGACATCGCGCTGCGCCGCCGTTTCGGGTACACGGGCGGTGACCTCACCGCGTACGAGGACGAACACCTCTCCGACCCGTCCGAGGCGGCCGTCAGCAGCAAGCTCCTCCAGCAGGAGATCGAGCGCCCGCGCGTCGGCCCGATGCGCGACATCGTGGCGACGATCCAGCCCGAGCAGGACGAGATCGTACGCAGCGGTCTGGGCGGCACGTTGTGCGTGCAGGGAGGTCCGGGCACCGGAAAGACGGCGGTCGGGCTCCATCGGGTCGCGTATCTCCTCTACGCCCACCGCGAGCGGCTAGCCCGCACCGGCACCCTGGTCATCGGGCCGAACCGCTCCTTCCTCCACTACATCGAGCAAGTGCTGCCCGCCCTGGGTGAGTTGGAGGTCAAGCAGGCGACGGTCGACGACCTGGTCGCCCATGTGGAGGTGCGGGGCACGGACGAGGCGGCGGCCGCGGTCGTCAAGGGCGACGCCCGTATGGCGGTGGTCCTCAGCAGGGCCGTGCGCTCGCACGTCACCCTGCCGACCGAGCCGGTCGTGGTCGTACGCGGCTCGCGGCGCTGGCGGGTTCCTGCGTACGAACTGGAGGAGATCGTCCAGGAGTTGCTGGACCGCGACATCCGCTACGGCGCCGCCCGCGAGGCCCTGCCGCAGCGCATCGCGCACGCCGTGCTCGTCCAGATGGAGCGGTCCGGCGAGGCACCGGACGACCGCGTGCAGGACGCCGTCGCCCGCAACCCCGCCGTGAAGGCGGCGGTGAAGGCGATCTGGCCGCCGGTCGACCCCGCCCGGCTCGTGCTGCGCCTGCTCTCCGACGCCGACTTCCTCGCCGTACACGCGGAGGGAGTCCTCACCGAGGACGAGCAGAAGACGATCCTGTGGGCCAGGCCCGGGCGGTCGCCGAAATCCGCCAAGTGGTCCGCCGCGGACGCCGTGTTGATCGACGAGGCCACCGATCTGGTGCAGCGCACGCACTCGCTCGGGCATGTGGTCCTCGACGAGGCACAGGATCTGTCGCCGATGCAGTACCGGGCGGTGGGGCGGCGCTGCACGACCGGTTCGGCGACCGTGCTCGGGGATCTGGCGCAGGGTACGACGCCCTGGGCGACGCGGAGTTGGGACGAGGCGCTCGCCCATCTCGGCAAGCGGGAGGCGGTCGTGGCGGAGCTGACGGCCGGTTTCCGCGTCCCGACGGACGTCATCACGTACGCGTCCCTGCTTCTCCCGCACATCGCGCCGGGGCTCACCCCGGTGGCGTCGGTCCGGGAGAACCCGGGTTTCTTCGAGGTACGTACGATCGATGCCGACACCGAAGTGGTGGATGCCTGCCGGGAGTTGCTGGCCCACGAGGGCTCGACCGGCCTGATCGCGGCCGACGCGCGCGTCCCCGTCCTCGCCGATGCGCTCGCGGCGGCGGGCATCGGCTACCTCGGCCCGGGCGAGGAGACGACGGCCGAGTCCCGCCTGACCCTTGTACCGGCCTCGCTGGCCAAGGGCCTCGAGTACGACTACGTGGTCCTGGACGAGCCGCGGGCGGTCGTCGACGGCGAGCCCGACGAACGAACCGGCCTGCGCCGCCTGTACGTGGCCCTGACCCGAGCCGTCTCGGGCCTGATCGTGACGCACGCCGCGCCGTTGCCGCCGCAACTGGCCTGATCCGCACCGGGATCCGCAAAAGCCGGTTCACCGGGATCCGTCAGGGCCGGCGGGGCATCCGCCAGTACTGCCTCTTCTTCTCGTCACGCACGACGACGCCGAGTTTCGCCAGTTCACCCCGCAGTTCCCGGGCGTCTTCGGCGTCGTCCTGCTTGTTGAGCGCCTTCTCGCGGGCCTTGAACAGGGCGTTCGCCCCCTCGGGCAGGCCCGGGGTGCCCGGGACCCAGCGCCGGAACTCGTCCCGGTGCGGGTCCGCGTCCGCCCAGGTGTAGCCGTGCTCGGTGAAGGCGGCGACGAGGCGCGCTACCTTCAGATCGCAGTCCTCCCGGGCGAGTTCCTGGCTGTCGCGGCCGAGCAGCACGAGTTGTTTGCCGTCCGGGAATGCCAGCCGGATCTCGTCCCGCGCGAATTCCCGGGATGTGTCCCGGACGGTGAGCACCACACGGCTGTCGGAGACGCTGACGGAAAGCGACTCGTGCAGCGCGATGAAGGCCAGCAGCAGGCCCAGCAGCGCGCCGGCGGACACCGCACCGATGGTCAGTCCCGGCTCGGGGATCGATTCCAACAGCTTGGCCGGTCCTTTGAACGGCGCCCAGCGCAGGGTCACGAGCCAGCCCGCGAGCAGCCTGACCAGCTCGCCGAGTACGGCTCCGCACCCGACACAGACGGCCACGATGAACCAGGCCGATTCGGCGAGCACGGTTGGCTGGTCCGCCTGTGCGTCCGGCTCTTTCCGCATGTCCACCCTCATACGCCCTCCACCCGTGTTCTGCTGCGCAGCCCTCAGTGTGGTGAGCGGCGGGGCACCCGTCATCAGCCGATGGTCTACGGCGCCTGTGACTTTGGTATGCGGGTTTGTTTGTGGCGGCTACGCGTCCAGCGCCGCCCGCCACTCCCGGACAGCGGCCGCGGAGACCGGTCGTGTCCAGCCGCCGGGGCGGGCGGCGCCGCCGATGTGGAAGCCGTCGATGCCTGCGGCGCGCAGCTGCGGGACATGGTCGAGGCGGAGGCCGCCGCCGACCAGGAGCCGCGGCTCGTAGCCGGGTTCGCCGCGGCGGGCCGCCTCGGTGAGCAGTGTCGGCAAGCCGTCGTCCACGCCCGTGGCCGAGCCCGCCGTGAGGTAGGTGTCCAGGCCCGGCAGGTCCGCGAGCTGTTTGCGCAGGGCGTCACGGTCGGCGGCGCGGTCGATCGCGCGGTGGAACGTCCAGCGGCAGCCGTCCAGTTCGGCGACGATCCGCTCCACCGCGGCCACGTCCACGCCGCCGTCCGCGTCGAGGAACCCGAGCACGAACGCGTCGGCGCCCTCACCCCGCAGCTCCCGGGCCGCACGCACCAGGGCGCCGACGTCACCGGCGGCGAACCCGTTCCCGAGCCGCAGCATCACGCGCAGCGAGATGTCGACGGCGGCACGGATCTCCGCGAAGGTCCCGGCCGACGGGGTGAGCCCGTCGGCCGCCATGTCGGTGACCAGCTCGAGGCGATCCGCGCCCCCGGTCTGGGCGGCCACCGCGTCCTCGGCATCGAGGGCGATCACCTCCAGGACTGCACGCTCGCTCATGGGACCTCTTCTCTTGGGCGGCACAGGTCTAGTCCAATCCAAGAGTACGCCCAAGAGTCAGCCGAAGATATTGAGCTCCCCCTCCCTCGCCCCGGCCAGCTCGTACCGTGTCCCCACCAGGGGGCGCCCCGCATACAGCCGTACGAGCGTCGCCGCATCGCCGATGTACCGGGCCGGCGGCCGTTCACCGGAGACGTCACCGAGCCGCAGCGGCTCGTCCGTGTCGTCGAGGTCGGCGTGCAGCGGCAGATGGCCCCGTTCGCGGGTGAGGCGGGCGAGGAGGGGCAGAGCGTACGGGAGGCTTTCCCCCGCGTAGGCCCCCGGCTCACCGAAGGCTTCCCGTACGTCGCCGGCGTGCACCCACTCGCCGAGGGCGACCCCGTCGAGGACACCGCCCGCCTTGGCGATCACCGGGCCCGCCTCACCCATCCCCCGTTCCAGCTCGTCGACGACCCGGGCCACGGACCAGCCGTCGCGCTCGGCGATGTCGCGGTCGTTCGACTCGGGCGAGAAGACGCCCTCCTCGAACCGCCCCTCCACCACCCGTCTCAACGCCGCCCCGCAATGCGTCAGCACATGCCGCACGGTCCATCCCGGACAACAGGTCCGCAGCGCGAAATCGCTCTCCGGGCGGGCCCTGAGCAGCGGAATCAGCACGTCGCGTTCCGCCGTCAGCAGCTGTCCGGGCAGTTCGGGGTCTCGTTCGTCCGTGGCGCGGGCATCGGCAGGAGTCATGCGCTCACGCTAGGCGCGGTGAAGAACCGCGACAATGACCCCATGGCCGACTCCGACGCCCTGCGCACCCGCTGGCTCAACGCCCTGCGAGGGGCCCGCGGCAACACCCCCGGCACGAGCACCCCGGACCCCGTCCAGTACGCCGAGAACCTCCTCGCCCGCTGGTCGGAGCCGCAGCGCCGCTACCACACCCTCGACCACCTGACGGCGGTCCTGGACCACGTCGACGTGCTCGAGAAGTACGCGGACGATCCGGACCTGGTGCGCCTCGCGGCGTGGTTCCACGACGCGGTGTACCTCCCCGACCGCTCCGAGAACGAGGAACGCTCGGCGCGCCTCGCCGAACGCGCGCTCCCCGAGGCCGGCCTCTCCCCCGCCGCCACGGCCGAGGTCGCCCGTCTGGTCCGCCTCACGGTCACTCATGACCCGTCGGCCGACGACCACAACGGCCAGGTCCTCTGCGACGCCGACCTGGCGATCCTGGCGGCGCCCCCGGGGACGTACACCGCCTACACGGCCGCCGTCCGCGAGGAGTACTCCTTCGTCCCGTCCGAGGCCTTCCGCGAGGGCCGCGCGGCGATCCTGCGTCAACTCCTCGATCTCCCACGGCTGTTCCGCACCCCTTACGGGGCGGCGGAGTGGGAGGCGCCGGCGCGCCACAACATCGGCGCCGAGCTGGAACAGCTGCTCGACACCCCCAAGTGACCGACCGGCGCCGGGAATGCCGCCGTATTCCCGGCGGTTGCCCATGAATATGCCTTCCCCCTCCCCCTCCCCCTCCTCCCCCCGCGCCCCCGCTCGCACCGGTATGCCCGTAGCCGTCTACGTCCTCGGCCTGTCCGTGTTCGCGCTGGGCACCAGCGAGTTCATGCTCTCCGGTCTGCTGCCGGCCATCGCGGACGACATGAACGTGTCGATTCCACGCGCCGGTCTGCTGATATCGGCCTTCGCGATCGGGATGGTGGTGGGGGCGCCGCTGCTCGCCGTGGCGACGCTCCGCCTCCCGCGCCGTACCACCCTGATCAGCCTCATCACGATCTTCGGCCTGGGACAGATCGCGGGCGCCCTCGCCCCGACCTACGCCGTGCTCTTCGCGTCACGCGTCATCAGCGCTCTGGCCTGCGCCGGCTTCTGGGCGGTCGGCGCGGCCGTGGCCATCGCGATGGTGCCGGTGAACGCCCGCGCCCGCGCGCTGGCCGTGATGATCGGCGGCCTGTCGATCGCGAACGTCCTCGGCGTCCCGGCGGGCGCCTTCCTCGGCGAGCACCTGGGCTGGCGCTCCGCCTTCTGGGCGGTGGCCGCCGCCTCCGCGATCGCCCTCGTCGGGGTGGTCACCCTCATCCCGGCTATTCCCGTTCCCGACGAGAAGCCCCAGCTGGGGCGTGAGCTGCGGATCTACCGGGACCCCCAGACCTGGCTCACCATCTCGCTCATCGCGTTCGCCGCGGGCGGCGTCTTCTGCACGTTCAGCTATCTCGCGCCGCTGTTGACGGACGTGGCGGGCCTGGCGGAAGGCTGGGTGCCCACCGTGCTCGCGCTGTTCGGGATCGGCGCGCTCATCGGTACGACGATCGGCGGCCGGATCGCGGACGCGCACCTCTTCGGGGTGCTGCTCTCCGGCATCTCCGCATCGACCGTCCTGCTCATCACCCTGGCCCTGTTCGGCCAGTACGCGTTCGTCGCCGTCGCCCTCTCCCTCCTCCTCGGCGTCTCGGCCTTCTACACGGCTCCCGCCCTGAACGCCCGGATGTTCAACGTGGCCGGAGCGGCTCCCACCCTGGCCGGCGCCACCACCACGGCCGCCTTCAACCTCGGCAACACGGGCGGCCCCTGGCTCGGCGGCGCCGTCATCGACGCGGGCTTCGGCTACGCCTCGACCGCGTGGGCCGGTGCGGTCCTGATGGTCACGGCCGGGGCGGCCACTCTGGTCTCCCTGCGGCTTCATCGGCGTACGGCCTCCCGGGTCGTCATCGGAGCCGCGCCCGCCCCGGCCGGGGAGTCGGTTAATCAGTCCCATTCCGCGAACTGATCACCTATCGTCACCGCCATGCGAGACATGGGTGGGGATCAGGTGGAGGAGGCCGTCGCGGGCGCCGTGGCGTTACTGCGGACAGCGGCCGGGGAACGGGACTGGAGCGTGAACGCGGGCCGTCTCGACTGGAGTTGTCGCAGGACGGCGGAGCACATCGCGTCGGACCTCATCGCGTACGCGGGGCAGTTGGCGGGGCGCCCCACCGACCGGTACGTACCGTTCGACATCACCTTCGACGAGTGCGAGGGCGTCGAGGACGTCCTGGACGTGATCGAGGCGACCGGCGCCCTGCTCGCGGCCGCCGTCCGCACCGCACCGCGCGAGGCACGGGCCTTCCACCCGTACCCCTTCCGCAGCGCGAACCGCGAGGGCTTCGCCGCGATGGGTGTCGCCGAAGTGCTCCTGCACACGCATGACATCGCCGAGGGGCTGGGGATCGCGTACGAGGCCCCGGCCCAGCTGTGCGAGGACGTCCTCACCCGGATCTTTCCGCACATCCGGCCCGGCCCCGACCACTGGCGCACGCTCCTGTGGGCGACCGGCCGCGGCGAGCTGCCCGGCCGCGCCCCGGTCACCGAGTGGCGCTGGAACAACAATGTGGTGATCCCCGCCGAGCGGCTCACCCTGCAGGGGGTCACGCCCGCCGCCGCGGCCGATCTGCAGGCCGGCGGCACGGGCGGCTTCGAGTGGATCGAGGGCGGCCCCTGCGAGGGCACGCGCTTCGCCGCCGGGATGGTCGTGAAGGCGTACGAGACCGGAGTGCACCGCCCTCAGTGGGGCGTGTTCGTCCTCGTGCGCGCGGAGGACGGCCGCGCCGTCGGCGGCATGGGCTTCCACTCCGCCCCCGACGAGATGGGCCATGTCGAGGTCGGCTACGACGTGGTGGAGGCGGCCCGCAACAACGGCTACGCCACGGAGGCGCTGCGCGCGCTGTCCGCGTGGGCGCTGGAGCGCGACGACATGAAGCGGCTGATCGCGACCGTCGACCACGACAACACCCCTTCCCAGGGCGTGGTTTCGCGTGCGGGCTTCACCCGGGTGAGCGAGGGCGACGAGCAGTACGTGTACGAGCTCCGCAAGGACTGACCAGGCTCTGGTCCGGTTCCGGCTCTGATCCGGATCCGGGTCTGATCCGGCCGCTCAGCGGGATTGCGTGCGCCCCTTGGGTCTGCGCAGTCCCGCCTCGTTGAGCAGCCGCACCACCTCGCGGCTGCTCACCTCGACCGCTCCGGCCCGCACGGCGTCCGCGTACCGGTGCGAGGGAATGTCGTAGTGGTCCCGCTCGAAGGCCCGGCTCGGCACGCCCAGCTCCGCGGCGAACCGGTGCAGTTCGGCGTACGAGACGTCGCTGATCAGGTGGGACCACATGCGGCCGTGGCCCGGCCAGACGGGCGGGTCGATGTAGACCGTCACGAGGAGGGCGCCCCGCCGGCCGCGGTGCCGAGCGAGCCCACGGCGGAGACCTTCACGCCCGCCTTGTGGCACACCCAGTGCGGATCGGGCCCCAACTCCGGTTCGACGTCGAGGGCGTGCGGGTCGCCGGCGCCGCAGACGGGGCACAGGGGCCAGCGCCCGTACCGGTCGAGCAGCGCGTCCTGTACGTCCTGGGCGACCAGCCCCGCCACGTACGCGGCACCCTCCGGCCACTGCTCCACCCACCAGCGTCGCTGTACGACCGACTCCTCGACGAGCGAGACGACATCGGCCTCGGCGACCTGGCCCGCGACGAGATCGGCGAGCACGAGCGCGCGGGCCGCGTGCAGCGCCTGTTCCAAGGGACCGACAGGGGGCGGGGAGTCCGGGAAGTCCATGGGACCATTGTGCGCCAGGCGCACAACTCGGGCACGAACCTGCCCTGGCCCCTACCGACACCCTTGCCGAAAATGGATGACACTTTCCCGGAATGTGTCATCCACTCGCGTCGGGTCCCCCTCTTGACCGGGTGCGTGGGCGAAAATATCTTTCATGTGTGACACCAGACGTGAAGGAAATTTTCGCAGGTGAGGCGCCGCCCGCCCCGGCCGCCCTCGCGGCCAAGGTGCGCACGCTCGCCCCGTCGATGACCCGCTCGATGCAGCGGGTCGCCGAGACCGTCGCCGGGGATCCGGCCGGCTGCGCGGCCCTCACGGTCACCGGCCTCGCCGAGCTCACCGGCACCAGCGAGGCGACGGTGGTCCGCACCGCCCGCCTCCTCGGCTACCCCGGCTACCGCGACCTGCGCCTGGCCCTCGCGGGCCTCGCCGCCCAGCAGCAGTCCGGCCGGGCCCCCGCCGTCACGGCCGACATCGCGGTCGACGACCCGATCGCGGACGTCGTGGCGAAGCTGGCGTACGACGAGCAGCAGACCCTCGCCGACACCGCGGCCGGACTGGACACGACCCAGCTCGGTGCCGCCGTCTCCGCGCTCGCGGCCGCCCGCCGCATCGACGTCTACGGCATCGGCGCCTCCGGACTGGTCGCCCAGGACCTCCACCAGAAGCTCCTGCGCATCGGCCTCATAGCCCACGCGTTCAGCGACCCGCACCTCGCGGTCACCAACGCCGTGCAGCTGCGCGCCAAGGACGTGGCGATCGCGATCACGCACTCCGGATCGACGGGGGACGTCATCGAGCCGCTGCGCGTCGCCTTCGAGCGCGGTGCGACGACGATCGCGATCACCGGACGCCCCCATGGACCCGTCTCCCAGTACGCCGACCACGTCCTCACCACGTCCACGGCCCGCGAGAGCGAGCTGCGCCCGGCGGCCATGTCGTCCCGTACGAGTCAACTGCTGGTCGTGGACTGCCTGTTCATCGGAGTCGCCCAGCGGACCTACGAGACCGCGGCGCCGGCCCTGTCCGCCTCGTACGAGGCACTGGCCCACCGGCACCATGCACGCGGCGGCTCCCGGCGCTGAGCGGACACCGGAACCGACACTTGAACGCGCACCGGAAAGAGCCACCCCCCATGACCTCCACCGCCGACGCCTCCTCCCACCGCCGTGATGTGCGCGCGGAGTTGGAAACGCTGACCACCGAGGCGTTCCGTCCCGAGCTCTCCGAGATCGACCGGCTGCCCACCCTCGCGATCGCGAAGATCATGAACGGCGAGGACGCGACCGTACCGGTCGCCGTGGCCGAGCGGCTTCCGCTCATCGCCGCCGCGATCGACGCCACCGCGGACCGTATGGCGCGCGGCGGCCGTCTGATCTACGCCGGTGCGGGCACCGCGGGCCGCCTCGGCATCCTCGACGCCTCGGAGTGCCCGCCCACCTTCAACACGGACCCGTCCGAGGTCGTCGGCCTGATCGCGGGCGGGCCGAGCGCCACGGTCAACTCGATCGAGGGCGCCGAGGACTCCAAGGAGCTGGCGGCCGAGGACCTGGACGCCCTGGACATCACCGCCGACGACACGGTGGTCGGCGTCTCGGCCTCCGGCCGCACCCCGTACGCGATCGGCGCGGTCCAGCACGCCCGCTCACGAGGGGCGTTGACGATCGGACTGTCCTGCAACGCGGACAGCGCGCTCGCGGCGGCCGCCGACCACGGCATCGAGATCGTCGTGGGCCCGGAGCTGCTGACCGGCTCGACACGGCTGAAGGCGGGCACGGCCCAGAAGCTGGTCCTCAACATGATCTCGACGATCACGATGATCCGCCTGGGCAAGACGTACGGGAACCTGATGGTCGACGTCCGCGCCTCGAACGAGAAACTCCGGGCCCGCTCGCGCCGCATCGTCGCCCTGGCGACCGGAGCGTCGGACGACGAGATCGAACGCGCCCTCGCCGCGACGGACGGCGAGGTCAAGAACGCCATCCTCACCATCATCGGCGGAGTGGACGGACCCACGGCGGCTCGCCTCCTGGAGGAGAGCAAGGGGCATCTGCGGGCGGCGCTGGAGGCGGCGACCGCCCGCTGACTACTGTTGCCCCCTTGACCAAGGGGGAGGAGAACGGCGGATGACACCGACCACGTTCCGCATCGGCGGGGATCTGGAAGTGCGGCGGCTCGGATTCGGCGCCATGAAGCTGCCGACCGAACCCGGCGACGCCCGCAAGGCCTCCCTCGCGGTCGCCCGGCGGGCCGTGGAGCTGGGCGTCACACTGATCGACACCGCCCATATGTACGGCTGGGGAGCGAACGAGGAACTCCTCGCCGACGCCCTGCACCCGTACCCGGAGGAACTGCTCGTCACCACCAAGGTCGGCGTGACACGGTCGCCGTCCGGCGAGTGGGGGCTGGACGGGCGGCCGGACGTCCTGCGCGCCCAGGTCGACGAGGCCCTCCGCCGGCTCCGCGTCGACCGCGTCGAACTGCTCCAACTGCACCGCATCGACCCCGAGACGCCGCTCGCCGACCAGCTGGGCACCCTGCGGGAGCTGCGGACCGAGGGCAAGATCGGCCGGATCGGGCTGTCCGAGGTCACCGTCGCCGAACTCGACCGGGCGCGGGAGATCGTCGACATCGCGAGCGTGCAGAACCGCTACAACCTGCTCGACCGCGAGCACGAGCCGGTACTCGAAGCGTGCGCGGCGGCGGGCATCGCGTTCCTGCCGTGGCGGCCCGTCGCGCACGGAACGGCGGGTGCGACGGCCGAGGTCGCCGCCGTGGCGGCCGAACTCGGCGCGACGCCCACCCAGGTCGCCCTCGCCTGGCTCCTCGACCGCTCACCGGTCGTCCTCCCGATCCCGGGCACCGCCCGGACGGACCACCTGGAGGAGAACCTCGCCGCGGCCGACCTGCGCCTGACCCCGGCCCAGCGCGCCCGCCTCGACGGGCCGGCCGAGACCGGCTGACCCGGCGGGTGCGGCCCCGCTGTCAGTGGCACGTGCGATGCTCGTCCATGTCCGTACGGCACCGCCCGGGGAGGAGACCGACCACGGTGAACCACGCTCAACTGACCGCCCTCGGCCGCGCCCTGCGCCTTCTCGGTGAGCACGGCGAGTCCCTGACGACCGCCACGCCCGACGCGAAGCTGCACGAGGCCAAGGCCGACCTGAAACGCGCCCTGGACCTGCTCGACGAGACGGTCACGACCGCCGCGCCCACCACACGCTGCGCCGAGCACCCGAACGGCCCGGTCGACGAGGACGCCCCCGACCTCTGCCTGCTCTGCGAGACCCGCCGCCGCGCCGCCCGCCGCACCGAGGTCAACAGCACATACGGTTCGCCCAGGCCCACCGGCCCGGCCGCCCCCACCCCGTCCCGCTACGGGGTACGCGCCGACCGCCCCCAGCCCCAGCAGCGCTGGCTCCCCGAAGCCTGGAACGGCCAGGCCTGGCAGCTCTGCGGCACCCCACGCCGCGACCGCCACGAGGCCGAGCTCTACCTCGCCGCCCGACGTCGGGGCCCACGCCCGGCGTCGGCGTACCGCCTGGTCCACGAGTTCACGGACTACGAGGTACTGCGGGTGTGGGGCGAGCCGGTGCGGATCGACATCGAGCCGATGGGAAATCTGTAGCCGCACACGGCCGCCACGGGATCCTCCTCGTCAAGCGGCGGAGTCTGCCAGCAGCGCGTCGATCTGGCCCATGGCCGCGGTGATGCCCTCGACCATGCCCATGGACACCAGCTGCTCCATCGCCTCGGCGGTGGGGAAGGTGCTCTCGACCGTCATCACGGTGCTCGTCTCACCGTCCGCGGTGAGACGCACGCGGACACTCATCGTGGGCATGTCGGGGTTGGGGCGGCCGGCGTCGTCGGCGAAGCCGTCCTCGAACTCCAGCCCGTACGGGGCTTCGACGGACCGGACGCGCCACCAGCCGTGGTGCTTGTCGCCTTCCGGCCCGGTCATGAAGTACGTGACCGCACCGCCGGGCTTCAGTTCATGGTCGACCACGGTCGCGGGATAGGTCGGCGGGCCCCACCACCGCTCGAGCTTGCGGGGGTCCTGCCAGACCTGCCACACCCTCGCCGGTGGCGCGTCGAACCGCGCGGTGAGCGTCAGCGTGAGGGCTTCAGGGTTCTTCTGGACGTCGATCACGGTCATGCGCTTGCTCCTTGCCGTCTTCTGGGTCGGGATCGGCGAGGATCTCGCCGATCCGGTCGATGCGCCCTCGCCACACGGCCGTCAACTGGTCCAGCAGCCGATGAACCTCGCTCAGGGCGTCCGCGTTGCCTCGCACCCGCTGCTCCCGTCCCTGCCGCTCCTTGATGACCAGCCCGGCACGCTCCAGCACCGCCACGTGCTTCTGGACGGCCGCGAAGCTCATCGGGAACCGCCGGGCGAGCTCGGAGACCGAGTGATCACCGGTCAGGGTGAGGGCCACGATCTCGCGCCGCGTCGCATCGCCCAAGGCCTGGAAGAGGCGATCGGCGCGGTCGATGGATTCCTGACGTACAACCATTGAGTTGTACGTTACCGAGCACCACGACCCCCCGCAACCCCTCAGGGCAACCGCCCGGCCCCGCCGATCCGCGTCTGCCGCTCGGCGTGCCGCAGCCGCGCCCGCAGTACCTCCCCCGGCGACGCCTCGCGCAGCGCGTCCGGCGGACAGTCCCACTCCCGCCCACCCCCGACGGGCCGCAGCCGCACCCCGCCGCCGACATGCCCCACCACCTCGCCGATCCGCCCGTCCCGTACGTCCACGACGTGCGCACCGACCGCCGGCCTCTCCCCGCGCAACACCGAGGCCAGCCGCTCGGCCGTACGCACGTTGCAACGCCCCAGGTCGACGAGAGCGAACGGCTCGTCGCTCGCGCCGGTCACCGGATCCACGCCCAACGACGGCAGCGCGACACCCACACCCACGAGTGCCTCCCGCAACGACTCCACGACTTCCTCGGTCGATCGCACGCCCGTACTACCTCCACGTTGAGTTGATGATTCGCAACACAGCGTGTCGACAGCACGCCTAACCTGGCCAGACAGGGCGTCCCAACAACCTCTGTTGTGAGACCGGGAGTTGCCATGCCAGGACCGAAGGACCTCGATCCGTCGTCGTCACCGCGCGCCCTGCTGGGCGCGGAACTGCGCCACGCACGCGAGAAGGCCGACCTCAGCCAGGAGGAGTTGGGCCAACGACTTTTCGTGAGCGGCTCGTTCATCGGCCAGTTGGAGGCGGGCACGCGGCGGATGCAGCGGGAGTACGCACGGATGCTGGACGAAGTCCTGGGCACGGAGGACTTCTTCCAGCGGAACTGTGGGGCGGCGGCCAAGTCCAAGTATCCGGAGCACTTCGCGGAGGCGGCGGAGGCGGAGGCCGCCGCCACGGCGATCAGGCAGTACGCGCCACTCCTGATCCCCGGCCTGCTCCAGACGCCGGCGTACGCACGGGCCGTATTGCGCGCGTACCAGCCGACGGCTCCGGACGAGGCGATCGACGAGTTGGTGGCGGCCCGAATGGAACGGGCTCGCATCCTCGACGATCCAACGGGGACGTTGTTGTGGACGGTGATTGACGAAGCTGGACTGCGCCGAGTGACAGGTGGGCCCCAGGTGATGGTGGAGGCCTTGCGCCACATCATCGGCCTGATTCACCGGAACCGGATCATCGTGCAGGTACTGCCGTTCGAGGCGGGGGCTCACCCAGCCCTGGAAGGCGCCATCAAGCTGATGGACTTCGAGGACGCTCCTCCGCTGGTCTACTTCGAAGGCATCGGCACCGGACGGCTGGAGGACGACCCGACCACCGTGAGGCACCAGAGGTTCACGTACGAACTCCTCACAGCCTCAGCACTCTCGTCGGCGAACTCCCTGGCCCTGATCGAGGCTGTGGCGCAGGATTACGCCCATGACGAGCATTGTTGATTTCGCACTGGACGCGGCCACTTGGCACAAGTCCAGCTATAGCGGTGGCAGCGGCGGCGACTGCCTGGAAGTAACACCCGACTTCCCCACCCTCGCTCCCGTCCGAGACTCCAAGAACCCCCTTGGTCCAAAGCTCGTGTTCCGAGGGGAGGCGTGGTCCGCGTTCGTCGAAAACCTGAAGCGCGACTAACGCGACCAATCAAGGGGTCAATAGGTCAAGACCTGACCTACATGACTCCTAGCGTGTGGTCTACCGACGGAACAGCAATCCACGGAGGGCCCACACCATGACCGACACCCTGATCACCGACGAGCGCACCGACCTGCTGGAGACGCTGGCCAAGCACCGGCATTTCCTGCGCTTGACCACCCGTGACCTCACCGACGAGCAGGCCGGGCAGCGAACCACCGCCAGCGAACTGTGTCTCGGCGGCCTGATCAAGCACGTCACATCGGCGGAAGGCAAATGGGTGGACTTCATCCTGAACGGCCCGTCGGCGATGGGCGACTTCACCGCCATGACCGAGGCCGACTGGGCCCGGCGGGCCGACGAGTTCCGGATGCTGCCCGGCGAGACGCTGACCGGCGTGCTGGCCGACTACGCGGAGACGGCGGACCGGACGGACGAACTGGTAGCCGCGCTGCCCGACCTGAACGCCGCCCATCCGCTGCCCAAGGCACCGTGGTTCGAGGCCGAGGCACAGTGGTCGGCCCGCAGGGTGCTGTTGCACATCATCGCCGAAACCGCACAGCACGCTGGCCACGCCGACATCATCCGAGAGTCCCTGGACGGAGCCAAGAGCATGGGCTGACCTGCGCCCGAGGCTCAAGCAGCACGACGCTGTTGGCCACACCCCCTCTGCCCGGGGCACCAGCTGCGAAAGCGTGAACACTTTGCATGAAAGTGTTCACGCTTTCGCGGAGGGTATGCCTGGCGGGCCGATGGCTCTGCATGGACGGATCCGGTCCAACCTCGTTGACGGTGCAGATCGACGCGAACCCGTCGGCCGCGCTCAGGACGCCAGACGCCAGACGAGCGTGTACCGCCAGAACAGCCGACGACGCAGCCGGGCACCGGGCAGCACGCGCCGCACCTCCCGGACGATGTCGCCGAAGCTCGCCTCCGCCGGCCGGGTCACCGCGGTCATGGAGACCGGCCGCTGGACCGTACGCCCCCTGCTCTTGGCCCAGCCCACCGCGACGTTCGCCGGGACGGAGGCAAGGCCGAGCAGATAGTCCCCGACGGTCTCCTCGCGAGCCAGTCCGACCACCACCAGCGTTCCCCCAGGCCTCAGTTGCGCACGGAACCGCGCGAGCGCCTCGCTCAGCGGCAGGTGGTGGAGGACGGCAACGCAGGTGATGACGTCGTACGACCCGCCAGGGCCCGCGTCCAGCGCATCCGCGACGGTGTAGGTCACCGGAGCCGCCGAAGAGCCAGCCGGAGTCAACTCCCGTGCCCGGTCGACGATCTCCGGATCAGCGTCGATCCCGTGCACCTCCGCCGCCCGCACTGCCAACAGCCGCGCCAGATCACCACTCCCGCACCCGACATCCAGCGCACGGTCGAAACGCCGGGGCAACTGCCGCAGGATCCACGGGTGGTAGTGCGCGTTGTGGTCCCAGGGATGCGCCGCGTTGAAGCAATGCAGCGCTTGCAGGAGGCGGTACCGCGGGTTCGTCATACGGCCATTCGACCAGAGCGCAGGAACCGACCGGCCCCAGCCGTTTCAACACCACGGCAAACGCCACTAGCGTGACGGCATGCTCAAGGTCGAGGCCACCGAGATTTTTCCTTGCACACCGGACGAGTTGCTCGACTTCGTGATGGACGTCGAGCGGTACGCGCTGGTCGACCGCAAGCTCCGCCCCGTTCTGTGGACCCGGCGCGACGGAAACCTCCTCGAGTTCGCGTTCCGGCCCAGACTGGCAGGCCTCCCGGCCCCACGGACGGTGGCCCGAATGCGGCTGACCCCCGGCCACCGCATCGACATCGAACTCGCCCCGCCACCCGCCAACAGGCTGACGCGGCTGGCGTCCGACTTCGACGCCAGTTTCGTCTGCACCCCGGTCGAGGACGGGACCCGCCTCATACGCACCCTCAACTTCCGCTTCCTGCCCCCACTGCGATGGCTCGCGGAGCCCCTGCTCCGGCGCCCGCTGACCGCCGACGTACAGGAAGAGGTACGGCTGGCCAAGGAGTACATCCAACGACAGAAGGAGAACTCCTGAGAGCAGGCACGGGGGCACAGAGTCGCGAGGTACTCAACCGGCTGCGGCCCGCACCGAAACGGGCCGCCGCCGGCAACGGAAAACGGGGAACCGCTCAGCTCAGCGACCCCAGCGAAGCCGCGTCGTACGGTGCCAGTTCGTCGAAGCGGCCGTCCAGCACCTTTGCCGCCCACTGCGGATCGTGGAGCAGGGCACGGCCCACGGCCACCATGTCGAACTCGTCGGCCTCCAGGCGGTCCAGCAGGTCGTCGATGCCCTTGACCGGCGAGCCCTCGCCGGCGAACGCGCGGATGAAGTCGCCGTCCAGGCCGACCGATCCGACGGTGATGGTGGGCTTGCCCGTGAGCTTCTTCGTCCAGCCGGCGAGGGTGAGGTCCGAGCCCTCGAACTCCGGGAGCCAGTAGCGGCGCGTGGACGCGTGGAAGGCGTCCACGCCGGCTGCGGCCAGCGGGGTCAGCAGCGCCTCCAGTTCCTCCGGGGTCTCGGCGAGCTTCGCGTCGTACGCCTCCTGCTTCCACTGGGAGTAGCGGAAGAGGATGGGGAAGTCCGGGGACACCGAGTCCCGCACCGCCGCCGCGATCTCCGCCGCGAACTTCGTGCGGGCGACGAGGTCGCCGCCGTACGCGTCCGTACGGCGGTTGGTGCCGGACCACAGGAACTGGTCGATCAAGTAGCCGTGCGCGCCGTGCAGTTCGACGCCGTCGAAGCCGATGCGCTCCGCTTCGGCCGCGGCCTCGGCGAAGGCGGCGATGACGTCGTCCAGGTCCTGCTGGGTCATCTCCTTGCCGGTGCCGGGCGTGCCGTCGAGGCGCAGGCCGGAGGGGCCGACCGCCGGGGCGTCCGCGAACGGGGGCTCGCCCGCCTGGCGCACCATGCCGATGTGCCACAGCTGCGGCACGATCCTCCCGCCGGCCGCGTGCACGGCCTCCGCCACCTTGGCCCAGCCCGCGAGCTGCTCCTTGCCGTGGAAGCGCGGGATGCTGTCGCTCTGCCCGGCCGACTCATGGCCGACGTACGTGCCTTCGGTGACGATGAGGCCCACGCCCGCCGCGGCGCGGCGCGCGTAGTACGAGGCGACGTCCTCGCCGGGGATGCCGCCGGGCGAGAACTGTCGCGTCATGGGCGCCATCGCGATGCGGTTCGGGACGGTCAGGCCGTTCAGCGAGACGGGCCGGGACAGGATCTGGGCCGCGCGGTCGGCGGAGGCAGTGAGGGTCACGCGAGGGCTCCTCGAAAGGTAACGGTCGGTATGTGCGCATGCATTGACTTGCGCCTGCGTCAACCGCCCCACGCGGCATGGCATTCCGCCATTCCGCCCCGCCTCACTGTGATCCCGGATACGCCCGAGGGCGGCACCCCTGGAAGCAGGGGTGCCGCCCTCGGTCGCGTACTGCGGTGAACCGCCGATCCGTGAGTAACCGGATCAGAAGTCCATGTCACCGCCCGGCATGCCGCCACCGGCCGGGGCAGCGCCCGCCTTCTCCGGCTTGTCGGCGATGACGGCCTCGGTGGTGAGGAACAGCGCGGCGATGGACGCGGCGTTCTGCAGGGCGGAGCGCGTGACCTTCGCCGGGTCGATGATGCCCTCGGCGATCATGTCGACGTATTCGCCGGTCGCGGCGTTCAGACCGTGGCCGACCTGAAGGTTGCGGACCTTCTCCACGACGACGCCACCCTCGAGACCACCGTTGACGGCGATCTGCTTGAGCGGGGCCTCAAGGGCGAGCTTCACGGCGTTGGCGCCGGTCGCCTCGTCACCCTCGAGCTCCAGCTTCTCGAAGACCTGGGAGGCCTGGAGCAGGGCCACGCCACCACCGGCGACGATGCCCTCCTCGACGGCCGCCTTGGCGTTGCGGACGGCGTCCTCGATGCGGTGCTTGCGCTCCTTGAGCTCAACCTCGGTGGCGGCACCGGCCTTGATGACGGCCACGCCGCCGGCCAGCTTCGCCAGGCGCTCCTGGAGCTTCTCGCGGTCGTAGTCCGAGTCGGAGTTCTCGATCTCGGCGCGGATCTGGTTGACGCGGCCGGACACCTGGTCCGCCGAGCCCGAACCGTCGACGATCGTCGTCTCGTCCTTGGTGATGACGACCTTGCGAGCGCGGCCCAGGAGGTCCACGGTCGCGTTCTCCAGCTTGAGGCCGACCTCCTCGGAGATGACCTCGCCGCCCGTGAGGATGGCGATGTCGCCGAGCATGGCCTTGCGGCGGTCACCGAAGCCCGGAGCCTTGACGGCGACGGACTTAAAGGTGCCACGGATCTTGTTGACGACCAGGGTCGACAGGGCCTCGCCCTCGACGTCCTCGGCGATGATCAGCAGCGGCTTGCCCGACTGCATGACCTTCTCCAGGAGCGGAAGCAGGTCCTTGACGTTGGAGATCTTGGAGTTGGCGATCAGGATGTACGGGTCGTCGAGGACGGCCTCCATACGCTCCATGTCGGTGGCGAAGTACGCCGAGATGTAGCCCTTGTCGAAGCGCATACCCTCGGTGAGCTCCAGCTCCAGACCGAAGGTCTGGGACTCCTCGACGGTGATGACGCCTTCCTTGCCGACCTTGTCCATGGCCTCGGCGATGAGCTCGCCGATCTGGGTGTCGGCGGCGGAGATGGAGGCGGTCGAAGCGATCTGCTCCTTGGTCTCCACGTCCTTGGCCTGCTCGAGCAGCGCACCGGAGACCGCCTCGACGGCCTTCTCGATACCGCGCTTGAGAGCCATCGGGTTGGCGCCCGCGGCGACGTTGCGGAGGCCTTCCTTCACCAGCGCCTGCGCGAGGACGGTCGCGGTCGTCGTGCCGTCACCGGCGACGTCGTCCGTCTTCTTCGCGACCTCCTTGACCAGCTCGGCGCCGATCTTCTCGTACGGGTCCTCGAGCTCGATCTCCTTGGCGATGGAGACACCGTCGTTGGTGATCGTGGGGGCGCCCCACTTCTTCTCGAGGACGACGTTGCGGCCCTTGGGGCCGAGGGTCACCTTGACGGCGTCCGCGAGCTGGTTCATGCCGCGCTCGAGGCCTCGCCGCGCCTCCTCGTCGAACGCGATGATCTTGGCCATGTGAAGTGGTCCTCCCGGACTGGGGTGGATTGCTCCGGACCGCGCTGGCGCCCGCGACGGACGGCCTGCCTGCCTGTGGTTCCTTGCCCCACCCGGCCTGCGGGCCTCACCGACCCGGTCCTCGTTGTCACTCTCACCTTCAGAGTGCTAACGCCAATGATTAGCACTCGACCCCTTCGAGTGCAAGCGCCTCCCATTGATCGGGAAGAGCGCGCGGGCATGACGAAGGGCCCGCACCCCTGGGGGTGCGGGCCCTTCAAAGAAGAACGTGTCGCTGCAGATCAGTCGGCGCGTGCTTCAGCCGGCCACGCGGACCATGTCCGCCTGCGGCCCCTTCTGGCCCTGCGAGATCTCGAACTCGACCCGCTGACCCTCCTCCAGGGTGCGGTAGCCGTCCATCTGAATCGCGCTGTAGTGGACGAATACATCCGCACCACCGTCGACCGCGATGAAGCCGTACCCCTTCTCCGCGTTGAACCACTTGACGGTGCCCTGAGCCATGCCTAACTCCCCTATTACTGGCCCTTGCACAGATCCACACTTCGTGGATCCGGGTCAGACCTCACCCCCCAACGGTTGGGGGTGTGCGCCGGAACGCGTCGACCGCGGCTGAATGTATCTGTCCAACTGCCGTCTGCAACAGGTCAATCGGACGAGAAATCTGGACACCGCTCGATCGGGAGTATGCGGAGAATTTGCCCGAATTCAGGGCAAGCCGGGGCCCACAAATGTCGCAAACGGCTCAAAATGGCCGGGCAGTTTGGCTGCTTCTTGTCGGGCTTACGGCAGGAACTCATATGCGTTCGGCGTGCGGGGCGAAGCAGGTTCCCCAACTGTACCGCGCTCAACCATGCAGAATTGCCCCCTCCGTTTCTCTTACGGAGAGGGCAATTCGATGAACTCTGCGTGTTCGCCGTTACCGTCGGTAATAACCGGCCCGGTACCCGGAAACCCGGTCGGCGGTCAGCCTCCGGCGACGGCCGGGATGATCGAGACGCCGGCCCCGTCGGGCGTGGCCGTCTCCAGACCCTGCTCGAAGCGCACATCGTCGTCGTTCACGTACACGTTGACGAAGCGACGCAGCTTGCCCTGGTCGTCCAGGACGCGAGCGGCGATGCCCGTGTGGTTCTTCTCCAGATCGGCGATGACCTCGGCGAGAGTCGCGCCCTCGGCAGCGACCTCGGCCTGGCCGCCCGTGTAGGTGCGGAGGATCGTGGGGATGCGGACGTTGACGCTCATACGAGGCCAGCCTCTCGGAAAGAGTCCAGGTTGGGGCGGATGGTCGCGGTCAGGCCCGTGCCGGCCACCGCGTCCAGGGTCTTGAGGCCGTCGCCGGTGTTCAGTACGACGGTGGTGAGGGTCGGGTCGAGTACGCCGTTCTCGATCAGCTTGCGCGTCACGCCGACCGTCACGCCACCCGCCGTCTCGGCGAAGATGCCCTCGGTCCGCGCGAGCAGCTTGATGGCGTCCACGATCTGCTCGTCGTTGACGTCCTCCACCGCGCCTCCGGTCCGGCGCGCGATGTCGAGGACGTACGGCCCGTCGGCCGGGTTCCCGATGGCGAGCGACTTGGCGATGGTGTCCGGCTTCTGCGGCCGTACGACGTCCTGGCCCGCCTTGAAGGCGACGGACACCGGGGAGCAGCCCTCCGCCTGGGCGCCGAAGATCTTGTACGGCTTGTCCTCGACGAGTCCGAGCTTGATCAGCTCCTGCAGACCCTTGTCGATCTTCGTGAGCTGGGAGCCGGAGGCGATCGGCACGACGAGCTGGTCCGGGAGCCGCCAGCCGAGCTGCTCGCAGATCTCGTACGCCAGCGTCTTGGAGCCCTCGGCGTAGTAGGGGCGCAGGTTGACGTTCACAAAGCCCCAGCCCTCACCGGCCGGGTCGCCGATCAGCTCGGAGCAGAAGCGGTTCACGTCGTCGTAGTTGCCCTCGATGCCGACGAGCTCGCCACCGTACACCGCGGCCATGACGACCTTGCCCTGCTCCAGGTCGTGCGGGATGAACACGCAGGAACGGAAGCCGGCACGGGCCGCCGCGGCGCCCACCGCACCGGCCAGGTTGCCGGTCGAGGAGCAGGAGAGGGTGGTGAAGCCGAAGACGCGGGCGGCCTCCAGGGCCTGGGCGACGACACGGTCCTTGAAGGAGTGCGTCGGGTTGCCGGAGTCGTCCTTCACGTACAGGCCGCCGGTCACACCCAGCTCGCCCGCCAGGTTGTCGGCCTTGACGAGCTTGGTCCAGCCGGGGTTGATGTTCGGCTTCTCGGCCACGTCCGCGGGGACGGGCAGCAGCGGAGCGTACCGCCAGATGTTCGCGGGTCCCGCCTCGATGCGCTTGCGGAGGTCCTCGGTGTCGTACGCCGAGAAGTCGTACGCGATCTCGAGCGGGCCGAAACACTCCTCGCAGGCGAAGACCGGGCCGAGCGCCACCCGGTGCCCGCACTCGCGGCAGGAGAGCGCGGCGGCCGGACCGAGGTCCACGGAGGTGAGGGGGTTCGTGGTGCTTGCAACTGTCTGCGCAGCCATGTGAGGCGAGGCCCTTTCTCCTCATCTTCCCCACGACGCATCTCGCCGTGAGACGGAATTGGCACCTTCCCGAGCCGGGAGCCTCGCGGAGCCGATCACCATCGATCGGTACGAGAACCGGCTGGAGGGTTGCCGGGGCTTCAACGGGCCGTTTCCCTCTGCCCCTCTGGATGAGCGGTATTCGGTTGTAAGTATTGGTTGTGCACGCAACGACCCGCGACATGCGATGGTCATCAGCGTTGTTCAAGACTGTAACCGAAGGCCTGGATGGTGGAGAGAGCCGTCCGAGTCGCGAGATGAACAGTCACATCCGCCGTCGTCCGGACAGGCACTCGCAACCCCAGTCCAACGCAAGGAGAGCCGCACGTGCTGGAAGACGTCGAGCGCTGGCTGAGCACGCGCTCCTGGTCCGTGAGTGACCGCAAGTTGCACAGCCTGATCGCCGCGAAGCGCTCCGCGCGCTCCACGGTGAGCGTGGTCCTGCCCGCGCTCAACGAGGAGGCGACGGTCGGCGAGATCGTCTCCGTCATCCGCCGCGAGCTGATGACCAAGAAGGTGCCGCTCGTCGACGAGCTGGTCGTGATCGACTCGGGTTCCACCGACCGTACGGCCGAGGTGGCCGCCGAGGCGGGTGCCCGCGTGGTCCACCGCGACGAGATCCTGCCGCGCATACCCACCGTCCCCGGCAAGGGCGAGGTCCTGTGGCGCTCGCTGCTCGTCACGAGCGGCGACATCGTCTGCTTCGTCGACGCCGATCTGAAGGAGTTCTCCGCGGACTTCGTCTCCGGGATCGTCGGCCCGCTGCTCACCGAGCCCGGCGTCGACCTCGTCAAGGCGATGTACGACCGCCCGCTCGGATCCGCCGCAGGTCAGGGCGGTCGCGTAACAGAGCTGATGGCCCGCCCGCTGCTGAACATGCACTGGCCGCAGCTGGCCGGCTTCGTGCAGCCGCTCGGCGGGGAGTACGCCGCCCGCCGCTCCCTCCTGGAGCGGCTGCCCTTCCCCGTCGGATACGGCGTGGAGCTGGGCATGCTCATCGACGCGCTGCACCTGGTGGGCCTCGACGCCCTGGCCCAGGTCGACGTCGGCGTCCGCAAGCACCGCCACCAGGACGGGCAGGCGCTCGGCCGCATGGCCGCCGCGATCTACCGCACCGCCCAGCTCCGACTGGCCCGCGGCCATCTCCTGCGCCCCCGCCTCACCCAGTTCGAACGCGGCGAGACCGGCTTCGAGCCGCACACCCACTCGGTGGACACGGAGGAGCGCCCGCCGATGGCCGAGATCGCGGAGTACGCGGAACGAAGGGCGGCATAGGAGGACTGCGGGCTCGTCGGCTCTGCGGGCTCGTCGGCTCTGCGGGCTCGTCGGCTCTGCGGCCCCGCAGGGGGCCGCAGGGCACCAAGGGGCGCGGGGAACTGCGCGACCAGCCACAACGGGCCCGCATCCGCCACACAACAGTCCACCCCTAGCTCTCAGGCGCCCAGCGCACCTGTATACGGCTGAGGCGCACGTTTGAGCGGTTCCACCAAGGGCTAAGTTGAGCCGTATGGCAACTACGCACGGTGCCCAGATCCTCGTCGCCTCCAACCGCGGCCCGATCTCGTACACGCTCGACGAGGCCGGGACGCTCACCGCCAAGCGCGGCGGCGGCGGACTGGTCTCCGGTCTCTCGGCGATCGGCTCGGACGCCGACGCGCTGTGGGTGTGCTCGGCGCTGGGCGACGGTGACCGCGAGGCGGTGCGGCGCGGGGTCGGCGAGGCCGGCGTACGGATGCTGGACATCGACGCCGACGTGCACGCGGACGCGTACAACGGCATCGCGAACTCCGTGCTGTGGTTCGTCCACCACCTGCTGTACCAGACGCCGCTGGAGCCGGTCTTCGACGCGGAGTTCCGTCGTCAGTGGGCGTCGTTCGAGACGTACAACCGCGCCTTCGCCGAGGCCCTGGCCGAAGGGGCCGCGCAGGACGCCGCCGTGCTGGTGCAGGACTACCACCTGGCGCTGGTGCCCCGCATGCTGCGCGAGCTGCGCCCCGATCTGCGGATCGGGCACTTCTCGCACACGCCGTGGGCCCCGCCCGAGTACTTCCGGCTGCTGCCCGACGACATCGGCGCCCAGCTGCTCGGCGGGATCCTCGGCGCCGACCGGGCCGCGTTCCTCACCCAGCGGTGGGCGGACGCGTTCACCGACTGTTGTCACGCCGTGCTGGGCCCCGGTATTCCGTCGGGCACGCGGATCGGTGTGCACGGGCTCGGCGCGGACGCGGACTTCCTGCGCGAGCGCTCGCACCAGCCGGACGTGGACGACCGGATCGCCTCGCTGCGGGAGCAGATCGGGGTGGCCCCCGACGGCAGCCCCCGCAAGACGATCGTGCGGGTCGACCGGACCGAGCTGTCGAAGAACATCGTGCGCGGGCTGCTGGCCTACCGGCAGCTCCTGGAGGACCAGCCGTCGTGGCGCGAGCGCGTGGTGCACGTGGCGCTCGCGTATCCGTCGCGGCAGGACCTCGCCGTGTACCGCGACTACATGACCGAGGTACAGCGGATCGCGGATGAGATCAACGCGCGGTTCGCAACGGCCGGGTGGACCCCGGTCCTGCTGCATCTGAAGGACGACTTCGCCCGCTCACTTGCCGCGTACCGGCTGGCCGACGTGGCTCTGGTCAACCCCATCCGGGACGGGATGAACCTGGTCGCCAAGGAGATGCCGGTCGTCTCCGACGAGGGGTGCGCGCTGGTGCTGTCCCGGGAGGCGGGGGCGTACGAGGAGCTGGGCGAGGACGCCATCACGGTGAATCCGTACGACGTGGTCGCCACCGCCCGTGCGCTGCACGAGGCGCTGACGATGCCGTTGGGCGAGCGGGCGGAGCGTACGAAGCGGCTCGCCGCCGCGGCGACCGCGTTGCCGCCGGCCCAGTGGTTCCTGGACCAGCTGCACGCGCTGGACCCGCGGTAGCGGCGGGAGGGTTTCCTCGCCCCCGCCGCCCCTACCCGTCCCATCCCGTTCCTGGGGGCTCCGCCCCCAGACCCCCGCTGATCGGCCTGACGGCCTCGTCCTCAAGCGCCGGACGGGCTGATATACCCCGTCATCGCGGTCAGCAGGCGTACGAGTCCCTCGGGGCCGTCGACCACCAAGTCCGCGCGGTCCGCGAGCTCCCGCACCTCGGAGCTGCCGACGCACACCAGCAGGCCCGGGACACCGTCCGAGCGGAGTTTGTCGACGGCGGCGAAGGCGGGGATGTCGCCCAGGTCGTCGCCGCAGTACAGGACGGATTCGGCGGCCACTTCGCGCACGTACTCGGTCAGGGCGACGCCCTTGTCCATGCCCGGCGGACGCAGCTCCAGCACCATGCGGCCCGGTTCGACGATCAGGTCGTGGCGGGCGGCGAGCTCGGTGAGGGGCTCGCGCAGGGCCTCGAAGGCGGCCTGCGGGTCCTCCGCGCGACGCGTGTGGACGGCGACCGCGCGGCCCTTCTCCTCGATCCAGGTGCCGCGCCAGGATCCGATCTCGTCGAGGAAGCCGGGCAGTTCGGCGCGGACGGCGGCGACGCCGGGGTGCGGGGCGGGGGCGGTGACGGCGCCGCTGAGCGCGTCCCAGCGTTCGGCTCCGTAGTGGCCGAGGACGACAAGGTGCTCCAGGCCGGGTACGCCCGCGAAGCCGCCGTGGCGGACCGCGACACCGGCCGGGCGGCCGGTGACCACGGCCAGGGACGCGACCTTCGGCGCGAGTGCGGCGAGCGCCGGGACCGCGTCGGGGTGGGCGCGGGCCTGCTCGGGGTCGGGGACGATCGGGGCGAGGGTGCCGTCGAAGTCGAAGGCGAGTACGGCCCGGCGGGGTCGGGCGAGGAGGGCGTCGAGGCCGTCACGGCCCGCCTGGGTGGCTGGGGTCGGCAAGGGCGTCGGCATCGGCGGCCGTGAGGAGTCCGGGTGGCTGCTCATACGGTGACCCTATCCGCGCGGGGCCGGGATCACCCGTGGCTCGGCGCCGTCCGTCGCACCGTCCGTCGTGCTTTCCCTCGTGCCCTCCGTCAGCGCTCGGCCCGGCGGGCCGCGCGTATCCGGCGGAGCCGGTTGACGGTCACCGGGTCGTGGGCCAGGGCGCGGGGGGCGTCGAGGAGGGCGTTGAGCAGCTGGTAGTAGCGGACCGGCGCCATGCCCAGCTCCTCCCGGATGGCCCGCTCCTTGGCCCCGGGGCCGGCCCAGCCGCGCCGCTCCAGCGCGAGCACGTCTCGCTCCTGCCGGGTCAGCTCGTCGTCCATGCCCTGAACGGTAACGCCCGCCTCTGACAGCGTCTCTGACACCGCCAGTGGCCGGCGGCGGGCGCCGCGCGCGGTACTACTCGGAGTTCTCCGCGGCGGCAGCCGACCGCTGGAGCTGGCCGAGGATCGCGGTCGGACTGGCATTGGGGCTCACGGCCTTGCCGATCTGCTGCTTGATGTCGGCGCTGACCTGCGCCCAGGAGGTCTTGGCGACGGGGTAGAGCTCGGCGTTGGACAGTTCCTTGAGGAACGGGTCGAGCCGCTTGTCGTTCTTGTCGGCGGCCATCGCCTCGGAGGCGCCGGCGGTCACGGGCAGCAGGTCGTACGTGTGGGAGAACTCGAGCACGTTCTTCTTGTCGTAGACGAAGTCGAGGAAATCGCCGACCTGTTCCGCGTGGCCGTTCTGTTTGAACGCCATCATCCAGTCGGCGACGCCCATCGTGGCCTTGGACTTCCCGTTGATGCCGGGCATCGGCACCATGCCGAACTTCACCCCCTTCCTGGCGGCGGCCTGCATCAGCGAGGGGTGGCCGTTGAGCATGCCCACGTCGCCGCGGGTGAACGCCGCGAAGGCGTCGGCGCGGTTGAGCTTGCCGGGCGCGGTCGGCCCGGTGAGCCCCTTGGCGACCAGCTCGTTCTTGAGCCAGTCGAAGGTGTCGACGTTCTGCTCGGAGTCGAGGCCGTAGGAGCCGCTGCCGTCGACATAGCCGCCGCCCCCGCTCAGCAGCCACATCATGGTCTCGGCCTGGGCCTCCTCGTGCCCGAGGGGCAGCGCGTACGGGATCTTGACCCCGCGCGACTTGAGGACCTTGGCGGCGGCCGCGAGATCGCTCCAGCTCTGCGGCGGGGTGAGGCCCGCGTCGGCGAAGAGCTTCTTGTTGTAGAACAGCAGCCGCGTGGAGGAGGCGAACGGCATGCCGTACTGCACCCGCTCCACCTCGCCCGCCTCGGCGAGCCGGGAGACGAAGTCGGCCTGGACGGGTATGGAGAGCAGCTCGTCGACCTTGTACAGCTGGTTCTTGGCGGCGTAGTCGGCGTACGCGCCGATCTGCGCCATATCGGGGGCGTGCCCGTCGGCCACCATCTTCTTGACCTTGGCGTCGACGTCGTTCCAGGAGTAGACGCTGACGTCGATCTTGATGCCGGGGTGCTTCTCCTCGTACTCCTTCACGAGCTTGTCCCAGTAGTTCTGGGAGCTGTTCGCCTTGGAGTCGCCGTAGTCGGCCGCCACCAGCTTGAGCGTGACGTCCTGGGAGGCGCCGCCGGAGCTGCCGCAGCCACTGAGCGCCGCCGCCATGCCCAGGGCGGACATCACCGAGATCAGACCTGTCACTCGCCGCTGCACCGGTTTCCCCTGCCTGTCTTGCCTGTGGCTTGGCTGTCTTGCCTGGCTTGCTTGTCTTGCGGTGTCTTGCTGTCACGTGTCACGGCGGTGATGCCTGTCAGACGCCACGATCGTTGAATGTCTCAGCACGCGAACTATAGGTCTACACCACGTGAGTGGACTAGACCTCTCATGGGGTCAGGGGCGAGACTGTCCCCGTGAGACATGTCATCGCCCTCGATGTGGGCGGCACCGGGATGAAGGCCGCCCTCGTGGGGGCCGACGGCGACCTGCTGCACCAGGCCCGCCGAGGCACGGGCCGAGAGCGCGGCCCGGACGCCGTCGTCGAGTCGATCCTCGACTTCGCGGCCGAGCTGCGCGCGCACGGAGAGCGCCACTTCGGCGAGAGCGCGGCGGCCGCCGGCGTCGCCGTCCCCGGCATCGTGGACGCCGAGCGGGGCATCGCGGCGTACGCGGCCAACCTCGGCTGGCGCGACGTACCCCTGCGGGATCTGATCAGCGAGCGGCTGCACGGCATCCCCGTGGCGCTCGGGCACGACGTCCGCACCGGCGGGCTCGCCGAGGGCCGGATCGGGGCGGGCCGCGGCGCCGACCGGTTCCTGTTCGTGCCGCTGGGCACGGGGATCGCGGGCGCGATCGGCATCGACGGCCGCGTGGAGGCGGGGGCGCACGGTTTCGCCGGCGAGATCGGACACATCGTCGTACGTCCCGGGGGAACCCCGTGTCCGTGTGGGCAGCGCGGCTGCCTGGAGCGGTTCGCCTCCGCGGCGGCGGTCAGCCAGGCATGGGCCGAGGCGTCCGGCGATCCGGAGGCGGACGCGGCGGACTGCGCGAAGGCCGTCGAATCCGGGGACCCGCGTGCGCGCGCCGTGTGGCAGGAGGCGGTGGACGCGCTCGCCGACGGGCTCGTCACCGCGCTCACCCTGCTGGACCCGCGCACCCTGATCATCGGTGGCGGTCTCGCCGAGGCCGGGGAAACGTTGTTCGAGCCGCTGCGGGCCGCCATCGAGCGGCGCGTCACCTTCCAGAAGCTGCCGTCCGTCGTCCCCGCGGCACTCGGCGACACGGCCGGCTGCCTGGGCGCCGGGCTGCTGGCCTGGGACCTTCTCGCCACCCGATGACGGATCCGATGACCACGACGACCACGGCAACCACAACGACCCCGGCAACCACGACAACGACAACGACGACGACCAAAGCGATCACGACCACCACGGCGACCGACCACCCACGACTTTCCGGAGGTAACCACCTGATGGCCACTAGCAAGATTTACGCCGGTGCTCGGGTGGTGCTGCCTACCGGAATCGTGGACGGAGGCCGCGTGATCGTCGACGGCACGCGGATCGCCGGAAGCCCGCACGACGATTCCGAGGTGATCGACCTGTCGGGCCACTGGCTGGTCCCCGGCTTCGTGGATGTGCACAACCACGGCGGAGGCGGCGCGTCCTTCACCTCCGGGAGCGTGGAGGAGGTCCTGAAGGGCGTCCACACGCACCGGCTGCACGGCACCACGACGATCGTCGCGTCGACCGTCACCGGCGACATGGACGCGCTGGCCCAGCGCGCCGGTCTGCTCTCCGAACTGGCCGAGCAGGGCGACATCGCCGGCATCCACTTCGAGGGACCGTTCATCTCGCCGTGCCGCAAGGGCGCGCACTCCGAGGAGCTGCTGCGCGACCCGGACCCGGCCGAGGTGCGCAAGCTGATCGACGCGGCACGCGGTCAGGCAAAGATGGTCACGCTCGCCACGGAACTGCCGGGCGGCATCGCCTCCGTACGCCTCCTCGCCGAGCACGGCGTGATCGCGGCGATCGGGCACACGGACGCGACGTACGAGCAGACGATGGAGGCCATCGAGGCGGGCGCCACCGTGGCGACGCATCTCTACAACGCGATGCCCACCCTCGGGCACCGCTCGCCCGGTCCGATCGCGGCGCTGCTGGAGGACGAGCGGATCACGGTCGAGCTGATCAACGACGGCACCCATCTGCACCCGGCCTCCCTGGAGCTGGCGTTCCATCACGCGGGCGCGGACCGGGTGGCGTTCATCACGGACGCGATGGACGCGGCGGGCTTCGGCGACGGCCGCTACATGCTCGGCCCGCTGGAGGTCGAGGTCAGCGACGGCGTGGCGCGACTGGTGGAGGGCGGGTCGATCGCGGGCTCGACGCTCACACTGGACCTGGCCTTCAAGCGTGGCGTCACCGTCGACCGGCTGTCCGTCGAGGACATCGTCGCCGCCGTCTCCGCCACCCCGGCCAAGCTGCTCGGCATGTACGACCGGGTGGGCTCGCTGGAGCCGGGGAAGGACGCGGATCTGGTGGTCCTGGACGCCGACTTCGCCCTCAAGGGCGTGATGCGCCGCGGCGAATGGGTGGTTGAGCCCCAACTGGGCTGAATCCGACCTCTGTTGAGGGGGGCGGCGGCCTGTGGGACTGGGCCGGCCGCCTTCTCTTTGGCATGATCGGGCCTCCGGAACAAGTAAGCGCGTACTACTCGGGGGAGGCCCAGGTGATCCTCACGGTCACGCTGAACACCGCTCTCGACATCACCTATCGCGTGCGGTCGCTGCGCCCGCACACCTCGCACCGGGTGACCGAGGTGACCGAACGGCCCGGCGGCAAGGGCCTGAACGTGGCCCGGGTGCTCGCGACGCTCGGCCACGAGGTGACGGCCACGGGTTTCGTGGGCGGTGCGACGGGCCGCGCCCTCCAGGACCAGCTGACGGCGTTCGCCGGCGTCACCGACGCGCTGGTGCCGGTCGAGGGCGGCACGCGCCGCACCATCGCCGTCGCGGACGACACCAGCGCAGACACCACCCAGCTCAACGAGCCGGGCCCGCCCGTCTCGTCCGCGGAGTGGTCGGCGTTCCAGGAGGCGTACGAGGATCTGCTGCGCTCCGCCTCGGCGGTGGCCCTGTGCGGCAGTCTGCCGCCCGGGGTGCCGGTGGGCGCGTACGCCCAGTTGATCCGCACCGCCCGCACGGCGGACGTCCCGGTCCTGCTGGACACCAGCGGCGAACCCCTGCGGCGCGGGGTGGCCGCCCGCCCGGACATCGTCAAACCGAACGCCGACGAACTGGCCGAACTCACCGGCTCCCACGAACCCCTGCGTGCCACCCGCGACGCCCGCCGCCGCGGCGCCCACGCGGTCGTCGCGTCCCTGGGCCCGGAGGGCCTGCTCGCCCACACGCCCCAGGGCCACTGGCGCGCCGCTCCCCCGCACCCCGTCCGGGGCAACCCCACGGGCGCGGGCGACTCGGCGGTCGCCGGGTTGTTGTCGGGGCTGGTGGAGCAACTGCCGTGGCCGGACCGGCTGGCCCGCGCGGCGGCCCTGTCCGCGGCCACGGTACGGGCGCCCGTGGCGGGCGAGTTCGATCGCGCCGCGTACGAGGACCTGCTGACCCGGGTGACGGTGACGGACGAGGCCAGCGCGGCCTGAGGCGGCCCTAGGGCCTATCCGACCCTGATCCGCCGGACAGGCCCTAGTTCTTGACCTTGCCTTCCTTCAACGACAGCTGGTCAAGCAGCACATCGCACTTGTCGCCGTCCTGGCAGGAGATCGAGATCGTGTTCGTGCCCTTGTTGAGGCTGGGCCACGCGTAGGTCTCCGTCCAGCCCTTCTCGAAGTCACCCTGCGGGGCGCCTGCGAAGTTGCCCAGGTTCAGCTTGCTGCCGAACGGCTTGCCGTTGACGGTGAGCGTCATCTCGGCGTCCTCGCCGGCGGCGCTGTATCCGGCGAAGAGGGTGTAGACGCCGTCCTTCGGGATGCCGTTGACGGTCCAGGTGACCTGGGCCCCGGGCGTGTTGAGGCCCGCCACATAGGTACCGCCCGCCGACTGGGCACCCTTGACGTCCGACGCCGTCGTCGCGCCGCCGTCCAGCTTCAGCGCCTTCGCGTCGATCGTGGGCAGGTCGGCCTTTTCTTCGTCGGCCGGCTTCGTCGCCGTCTCGCTCGGCTCGACGCTCTGGGCGGCCGACGGCGTGGAGCCCGCGTCATCGGTGCCCTTGTCCTCGTCGCCGCTGCCGATCATGGCCGCGCCGATGCCGATGACGACCACGGCGACGACGGAGATCGCGCCGATCAGCAGGCCCTTGGTGTTGGGGCCACGGCGGCCGCCACCGCCGCCGTGCAGCGACTGGCGCGTGGTGGGCGCGCCGCCGGGGAACGTCTCGGGCGCCTGGTAGTGAGCGTTGGGCTGGCCCTGCGAGCCCTGCTGCGGCGCCTGCTGCTGGCCGTACGGAGCCTGCGCGTACTGCGCGGTCTGGGCCTGCTGGCCCTGCTGGCCGTACTGGCGCTCGCCGACCGCCCGCACCCGGTTGACCGAGCCGGGGTAGCCGTAGCCGCCGCCTCCGCTGGGCGGCGTGGCTCCGGCGTCCCGTCCGTCGGCGTACAGATAGCCGAACGGGTCGTCGTCCTCGGGCGTGCTCGCGCCGTTGTTGCCGGGCGTCATCCCTAGGTACTCCTCAACAGGTGCGGTTCAGATGCGTACGTGAGTAGAAGTGCGAGCCTACCCGCTCGGACTGGGCCAAACGTGTGCTCTTCGTCCCACTATGCCGCTGACCTGCGGTTCAACCCGCCCGCCGGTGCGTTTTGGGACGAGACCGTTTCTCGACGTACATCCGTTCGTCAGCTGACTTCAACACTTCGTCCGCGGTCATGCCGCAATGTGCCCATCCGATGCCGAAGCTCGCGCCGACCCGCATCCCGCGGCCGTCTACCCGTATCGGCTGGATGATCTCGTTGCGCAGCCGCACCGCGAGGTCCTGCGCGTCGGCCCGGCCGAGCCCGTCGGCGAGCACCACGAACTCGTCGCCGCCGAGCCGCGCGACCGTGTCCCCGTCGCGTACGCCCCTGCTCAGCCGTCGCGCCACCTCGATCAACACCGCGTCGCCCGCGTTGTGCCCGAAGCGGTCGTTGATCGACTTGAAGCCGTCCAGGTCGCAGAAGAGGACCGCGAGCCCCTTGGTCCCGTCGTCCGTCTCGCCGTCCGGCGCGACGGTGTGCACATGGTGGTCGTACGCGCCGAAGGCCTCGGGCGCCGGCGGGAAGTCGAAGGCGTTCGCCTTCGCGTTCGCGTTCACGTTCGCGCCGAACGCGGGCGGCCCGCTCTGCCCCCGGTGCTCATCGTTCTTGCTGTGCTGTCCGTAGGCCGCGTCCAGCGTGTCCACCGCGCTCGGCGCCACGGCCTGCGGGCGGCTGCACAGACGGGCGGAGAGCCGGGAGCGCAGCTCGGCGGAGTTCGGCAGCCCGGTGAGGGAGTCGTGCGAGGCGCGGTGGGCGAGCTGGAGCTCGCGTCGCTTGCGCTCCTCGATGTCCTCGACGTGGGTGAGCAGGAAGCGCGGCCCGTCGGTGGCGTCCGCGACCACGCTGTTGCGCAGCGACACCCAGAGGTACGTCCCGTCCCGGCGCCCGAGCCTGAGCTCGGCGCGTCCGCCCTCGGCGGACGTACGCAGCAGTGTGCCGATGTCCTCGGGGTGGACCAGGTCGGAGAACGAGTAGCGGCGCATCGCGGAGGCGGGGCGGCCGAGGAGCCGGCACAGCGCGTCGTTCGTCCGCAGGATCCGCCCGTGCTGGTCGCCGCCCATCTCGGCGATGGCCATGCCGGACGGGGCGTACTCGAAGGCCTGACGGAAGCTTTCCTCGCTGGCGCGCAGGGCCTGCTGTTCCCTCTCCAGGCGGACGAGCGCGCGCTGCATGTTTGCGCGCAGCCGGGCGTTGCTGATCGCGATGGCCGCCTGGAACGCGTACATCTGCAGCGCCTCGCGCCCCCACGCGCCCGGGCGCCGCCCGTTGCGCGGCCGGTCGACGGAGAGGACGCCGATCAGTTCGCCGCACGAGCCGCCCGGCACGCCCGGCGTGTACATGGGCGCGAAGAGGCGGTCGGAGGGGTGCCACTCGTCCTCGAAGCGGGGCGCGGGGCCGTCGGTGTACCACTGCGGGACGTCGTCCTCGTCGAGGACCCAGCCCTCGGTGTGGGGTATGAACCGCAGGTCTCCCCATGCCTCGCCCATGGTCAGCCGGCGTTCCCAGGAGGCGCGGGAGCCGACGCGTCCGGTGATGAGAGCCTCGGCCGCGGAGTTGCCCGCGAGGGCGGCGACGACGAGATCCCCGTCGGGGCGTACGAGATTGACGCAGGCCAGTTCGTAGCCCAGGCCCGTCACGACTCCGTCGGCGACCGTCTGCAGGGTGTCGGCGAGGCTGCGCGCCGTGTTCATGTCCGCCATGACCTGATGCAGCTGCCGCAGGGTCGCAAGACGGACGTACGGCTCCGACTCGGTCTCCATGCTCGCTCTCCCCGAGACCTCGACAGCAACTCCAGAGTTATCCAGGCTCGTCGTCTTGATTCGTCTGCACTCGTCTGTACTGATCGCCTACTGGTCGCATACTGGTCGACTACTGACCGTCCGCTGATCGCCTATCGATTGCAGCGTCCCCGCCACTGAATCACAGCGCGCTGCCCACTCGGTACACAGGGTCAACAAAATATGGCTCCTGTGACTCAAGTCACAGCTCAACGTGGGCAACTGTGGAGAGTTTCTGTGTTTTCACAGTGCGTTTACTGAGCGCATATATGTGGAGTATGCGTGGTCGTGTCTGCACAATGATGGTCTCTCCCGCACAGTGAAAAAGATCACCTGCACCCCTCCATACGGCGTTGGATCCTATGGGTCCTCTATGGGGCCTCTATGGGTTCTCTGTGGGTTCTCCGTGGGTTCTCCGTGGGTCCTACGCGGGTCCTAGGACCCGGCTCGGGCGCTGGTCCGATGTGCCGACCGAGGCGAGGAGACTAGCGTTTTCCCGTGCCGACGACTCCCCCTGCCCCACCCGTGCCCCTGACTCCCTCCCCTGACAGGCATCCTGATGGGGTGAGTGACGACGAGTTCCGCGCCGCCATGTCCCGGCTGGCCGCGGGCGTGGTGCTGGTGACCGCGTTCGAGCCCCCGCTGGACCCCGAGGGTCCGGGCGGCGAGGACGTGGGCATGACGGCGACCTCCTTCATGTCCGTGTCCCTGGATCCGCCCCTGGTCCTGGTCAGCCTGCGCGAGGGCTCCCGCATGGACGACCTGCTCGCCGAGCAGCCCGTGTGGGCGGTCTCCGTCCTGTCCGAGAGCCAGCGTCACATCGCGGGCCGCTTCGCCATGAAGGGCCGCATCTCCGACCGCCTCCTCTTCGACGACATTCCGTACGTACGGGGAGAGGTCTCCGGGGCACCACTGGTGGGCGGCGCGCTGGCGACCCTGGAGTGCCGCACGGAGCAGCGTGTGACCGCCGGCGATCACACGCTGGTCATCGCGCGGGTGCTGACGGCGGCGGTGCCGAGTGCGGAGGGCGGACCGCTGGCGTATTTCCGGGGCAGGTACCGGCAGTTGGGGTAGCGGGCGAACACGTCTTGCCGGCTGGCGACTGCCGGTCGGAGACTACCGGCCAGCGGCTGGCGGCTGGCGGCTGGCGGCTGGCGGCTGTGGGAGCCCTATCCCCAATCCCGGCCGGAGCGTCCGCGCTTGGTGTCGCTCCGCTGTTTCTTCTCCCGCAGGCGACGTTCGTTGATGCCGCGGGGGATGCGGGTGGGCCGGCGCGGTTTGGGCGGCGGGGCGGTGGCCTCGGCGAGCAGCGCGGCCAGCCGTACGGCCGCGGTCTCGCGGTTGCGCCACTGGGAGCGGTGCTCGGAGGCGCGGACGACGACGACGCCGTCGACGAGCTTCGCGGCGAGCCTCTCGAGGGCCCTGGCCCGCCAGACCGGAGGCAGCGCCTCCGTCTTCGCCAGGTCGAACCGGAGCTCGACCTGCGAGTCACTGGTGTTGACGTGCTGTCCGCCGGGCCCCGAGGAGCGCGAGAAACGCCACATGAGCTCGGCCTCGGGGAGCGAGACGGAGCCGCGGATGACGTAGGGACCGGACATGGCTCCATGGTCGCGCGCCTGTCCGGTCCGCGTCACCCCGTTTTCGCCCGTGCCTCTGGGTTCCAGGTAAAGAAAGTAAAGACCAACGGAACCCGAGGGACCCTCCTCGGCGTTGGTACGGGTGACGGTAGCTTCGTCCCCAGTACGAAGCCCAACGCTCCGCACCGTCGTACGTATGTCAACGAGGGAAGGACTCCCAACAATGGCTGTAAGCCTGTCCAAGGGTGGCAACGTCTCGCTCACCAAGGAGGCTCCGGGCCTGACCGCCGTCACCGTGGGCCTCGGCTGGGACGTCCGGACCACCACGGGTACCGACTTCGACCTGGATGCCTCGGCCATCGCGGTCAACACGCAGGGCAAGGTCTACTCGGACGGTCACTTCGTCTTCTTCAACAACAAGCAGACCCCCGACCAGACCATCGTCCACACCGGCGACAACCGCACGGGCGAGGGCGCGGGCGACGACGAGGCGATCAACGTCAACCTGGCCGGCCTCCCCGCCGACGTCGACAAGATCGTCTTCCCGGTTTCCATCTACGACGCCGAGACCCGCTCCCAGAACTTCGGCCAGGTCCGCAACGCCTACATCCGCATCGTGAACCAGGCCGGCGGCACGGAGATCGCCCGCTACGACCTGTCGGAGGACGCCGCCACCGAAACGGCCATGGTCTTCGGCGAGCTGTACCGCAATGGCGCGGAGTGGAAGTTCCGCGCCGTGGGCCAGGGCTACGCGTCCGGCCTGGTGGGCATCGCGCAGGACTTCGGCGTCAACGTCTGACGCCCACCCGCGACACACGTCACCGGCCGCCCGGCCAGGCAGAGCTCCCTGGCCGGGCGGCCGCGGGGCGAGTTCTACGCGTGCCTGACGGCCCGGTGCGGTGAGTGTTTGCGGCTCGCTGAGGCGAGATCTCCAGCATGACGAGACCCCGCGCCCTGGCGCGGGGTTTCGGGGTTTCAGGGTTTCGGGGCGAGCTTGTTCGGTGTCGGCGAGGCGCGGGGCGTGGCCGCGCTCCCGCACCAACCCGTTCAACCCGTTCAACCCGTTCAACCCGCGGACGCGGCGCGCAGGAGGCGGAGTTGGCCGATCTCGGCGGCGTTCTTCATCAGTTCCGAGTTCACCCAGGCGACCATGTGGGCGACGGTGTGCTCGGGGTCGTTCTGCCAGGGGAACGGGGCCGTGGCCTCCAGGTCGGCGTCGGTGAGCCCGTCCAGGACCGCCAGCCAGTCCCCGCGCAGGCCGCGCAGCCACTCGACGGCCGCACGCCCGTCGCCCGGCCAGGTGATCTCGGTCCGCTCCCGAGGCGTTCGTCCCCGTGCGTGGTCGATGGTCACACTCCACCACCAGCCGATGTGCCAGCTCACCCAGCCGATCGTGGGGACCGGGACGGGCTCGGGCTCGGTCTCCGCCCAGTCCGGCACCCACGTCCCGCCGGCGTCCTGACGCACCGTCCAGCAGTGCGGCGCCGGTTCCCACAGGAAGTCCTCGGGCTCCAGCCGCTCCAGGTGGTACTCGAAAAGCGACCAGGTCAGCTCGAACTGCCAGCGCAGCAGCTCACGTCGGGATTCATCCATCGGCCGACCCTGGCACACCGTCACTCCGCCCGGAAACCGGTTATCCGTGATGACTGCCCCGTCACGAAGTCACGGAATAGCTCAGATCCTTTGCCGTCAGCGAAGTCGGCACCAAACGCAGCCACATCGTGCCTCGTTCACCCGGATCGTCGTGCAGATAGTGCACGAAGCGCGCATCCCACAGGGATTCGTCCGTCCCTAGGTAGCGGACAAGCTTGCGCCGCCCCCTTTCCACGTCGAAAGGCACGAGTTCCGCACGCCCCCGGGCGATCACCTGACGAACACGCCCCGTCGCGAGATCGCATTCGTCCACCACAAGCGCGACGCTCGGATCTTCTTTCACGCGGTCGAACAACCGAGCCCACGGACCTGTCAGGACCCAGAACGCTCCGGACTCCCAGAGGAACCAGACAGGACGCACGGTCGGCCCGTTCGTCGCCATCCGAGCCGTGAGCGGCTGCTGAAGGAACTCGTCCACATCGAAACGCTGAGATGTCACAACATCAATCATCCGACGCCTCATGCCTCCTGCACACCGACCTCAGACCTAGGTCCCGAGCCTCAACGTGACTCAAACCAGCTCGGGTTGCGGTTCCGGTTGCTGCGCTGGTGCGGCCTTCAAGTCCCAGAGCTTGGTGGTGCGCACGTAGCCGTGGACCACTGAGATCATCGCCAGAATGAGAAGTGGTCCAAACACCCACGGATGTCTGGCCATCTCCATCGGCAGATAGCGATAGGACACCAAGAGCACAGCGAAGACCGTGGCGCCGTAGGTGACCCGCTGGATTCCTGACCGGTCCCAGCCACGTTCGTGCGAGCGCAGCGCTTCCTCGATCGTGAGCGCGAACACCACGCCGGCAATGAGATCCACGCCGTAGTGGTAGCCGAATCCCAGCGTCGCGCTGAGCGTGGCAATCAGCCAGAACGCGCCTGCGAATCGCAGAATCCGTGGGCCTTTGCGGGAATGAATGAAGATCGCGGTGGCCCACGCCGTGTGCAGGCTGGGCATGCAGTTGCGAGGGGTGACCTCGTCGTATGACATCGGCTGCGGGGTATTGATCGGCGGCAGCGTGTCCGGCCACAGGTTGGCCAGCGCCCAGTGCCCGCCGCCGGTGCCGAAGGCTCCGGTGCCGTAGGTGAAGATCGGTCCGACCACCGGGAAGATCATGTAGATGCCCGGCCCGAGGAGGCCTATGACCAGAAAGGTTCGCACCAGATGATGGCCCGGGAAGCGGCGCTCGACCGCCACGTTGCGCAGCTGGTACAGCGCGACGATGGCCGCGGCCACCGCAAGCTGTATGTAGACGAAGTCGAGAACATGGGCGCCGATCGGGCCGGTGGCCGTGACAATCCGGCCTGCCAGCCACGACGGGTCACCCAGCGCGTGATCGGCGGTTGCCACGTACTGGTCGAGCACCACCGGGCGGGTCTTGGCCGTGATGAGTAGCCAGGTATCGCCAGTCTTACGGCCGGCCACCAGCAGCAGGCCCAGCCCGACGCCCTTCAGCAGCAGGACACGTTCCTGGCCTGTGCGGCGCGTGACGGCGATGACCGCACAGCCCAGAATCACCCACAACGCGCCGTTGCCGAAGGGGTGGCCGTCGGTCGTCTTGGCGTCGGCCGCCCACCGCACCAGCACGAAGGCGACGTCGATGCCGATCGCGGCAGCAGCCGCGATGAACCGTTGCCGCCAGGTGAGCACCACCATCATCAACGCCATACTGGCGTACAACAGGAACCCCGACTGGGGGGCGAATATCAACTCTCGTGCCTGGTTGGTGATCGGCCCCGGCAGGCCGTAGCGACGCGCGGCGATCTCCAGCGTGATGAGGAACCCGAGGGCCGCCACACCCGCCGTGGCCCACAGTATCGCCCGTGGCTGACGCCACGCGGCGAACGTAGTTCTGCAGCTTGTTCGCGAAAACAACCGCGATGCTATAGGTATCAATTCTTTTGGCCGATTTGTTAGTTGTTAGTAAAATTGATCACTTTTCGTGCTAGATAGCATGGTTTTCTACTGAAGGACGACCGATGAGGGCGCTCGTCATGAGCCGATCATGTTATCGGAGCAGTGCGGGGGTTTCGCTGGTCGCGCTCGCGGCTGTCCCTCAGGGACTGCTCGGTCTGCCGTCGCCGTACAGCCAGTCGTCCCAGATCTCGCTGAAGTCCTCGTCCGGCGCCGCCTTCTCCACGTACGTCGTGAAGTCGTCGGTGTCCGCGTTGCCGTGGCGGTGGGCGGCCGCCCAGCCCTGGATGATGTCGTAGAACGTGTCGTCGCCGACGGTCTCGCGGATCTTGTGGATGACCATGGCGCCGCGGTCGTAGACAGGGCTGTCGGAGATGCGTGCGGCGTCCGGGGGCTCGGCGGGCGGGAAGGCCCACACCGCCTCGTTGTCCGACGCGGTCTCGTAGTAGTCGCCCTCGTACAGCGCGTCGAAGGTGTCCTGGGCCGTGTCGCCGCCGTGGTCCTCCCGCCAGAGCCACTCCGCGTAGGTCGCGAAGCCTTCGCTCAGCCACATGTCACGCCAGGTCTTGGGGGTGACGGAGTTGCCGTACCACTGGTGCGCCAGTTCGTGGACGAGGAGTTCAGTGTCGGGAGCGCCGGGGAAGACGGGGCGCGTCTGGGTCTCCAGGGCGTAGCCCGCGTCGTGCACGCGGTCGACGATCGCCCCGGTCGAGGAGAAGGGATACCGGCCGAAGTTCAACTCCGCCCACTCCATGACCTCGGGGATACGGCCGAGAACCTTGGCGCTCGCCCTGGACTGGTCGGGGTCGACGGCCACGTACACCGGGAGACCGTCCGCGGTCTTGGAGCGGCGCGTGTCGTAGTCGCCGATCGCGACCGTCGCCGCGTACGTCGCCATCGGATCCGCCATGTGCCAGGCGAAGGTGGTACGTCCCCGCTTCGTCTCCTCGCGCCGCAACTCGCCGTTGGACACCGCCTTCAGGCCCTCGGGCACGCTGACCGTGATGTCGTACGCGGCTTTGTCGCTCGGGTGGTGGTTGCCGGGGAACCAGGCCATCGAGCCGGTGGGCTCGCCGAGGGCGAGGGCGCCGTCCGCCGTCCTCAGCCAGCCCTCCCGCGAACCGTCCGGATCGGTGATCGTCTCCGGGACACCGGAGTAGCGGACGGTCGTGCGGAAGGCCGTGTCCTCGTCGAGGACGTCGCGCGGCCGGACGGTCAGCTCCTGGCCGTCACGGCTGAACCCGGCGGACCTGCCGTCCACGTCCACGGATTCGACCTTCAGTCCCTCCAGGTCGAGGTGGAACGCGCTGAGGTCCTGCTCGGCGCGCGCCTCGATCTCCGCCTTTCCCGTCAGGCGACGCGAGGCGGGGTCGTAGGCAAGGGTGAGGTCGTAGTGCGTGACGTCGTATCCGCCGTTGCCCGACTTCGGGAAGTACGGGTCTCCCGCACCTTCGGCTCCGGTCGTCCGCGCACCGCCGCCGCACGCGGTGAGGGCGAGGGCCAGGGTGAGGGTGAGGGCGAGAAGGAGGACGAGCGGGACAAGGGGCGCGGACCGGGACATGGCTTCGATCCTATGAGGCCCCCATGACACCATCACCTACGTGCTCGACATCGGCTACGCCCTCTCCTTGCGCTTCCCGGACCCCCCGCAGACCGACTACCGCCGGGCGGACGTGCACGCGCTGCGGCACGACCTGTTCTGCGGGGACGTGTATCTCGCCGACACGAAGGCGGACCGCGAGCTGTCCACAGCCTGGGGATGGGTGCCGGTGCTCGACTTCGCGTGGGCGCTGTGCGACATCGTCGAGCGGCTCGACCAGGACCCGCTCGGCAGCCGCGCCGCCCGCCCCCAGCACGCCGAGCTGGACTTCACCGAGTCCACCGACCGCATGCTCTTCGAGCGCCGCTTCGGCTGGGTCGACATCGAGGCGGAGTGGCTGCCGCCGGATGAGCCGCCGCTGACCTTCGCCCATGCCGAACTGCGCCGGGAGGCCCGGGACTTCCTGCACGACGTGATCGCCGACCTCGTCGATCTGCACGAGGCGCTCCGCGAGAATCCGGTGATCTGGACGCTGGAGGCCCGCTTTCCCAGGGTGCCCTGAGCTGGCGCCGACCCCCCGAGGGCTCCGCCCCCAGACCCCAGCATCGGCCTGAACGGCCTCGGGGGGGGGCCCCCGGCGGGCGGGGGGGGGGGGGGGGGGGGGGGGGGTAAAGCGCGGGTGGGCGGCGGCCTATCGGCCTCAACGGCCCCGTCCCCAAACGCCGGACAGGCTGATTGTGCCGGCCCGTGCTCAGCAAGTCCCTGCTCGAGAGCTCCTTACTCCGCTGTGCCCTATTCGAGCGCCTCCACCCTCACCCCCATCGCCGCCGCCAGCACCGGTGCCAAGTCCAGCAGTTGAGCCGGGCTGATCACCGCACCCGCCAGTCGGTCCACTCCCCGGGCGATGTCCACCTCCGCCGCCGCTCTCAGGTCCACATCCACCAGGGTCACCGCGTTGAAGTCCGCCCCCTTCAGCACACAGTCCACGAACTCCACCCGCTCCAGGCGCGCACCCCCGAAGTCCGGTTCGACCAGGACGCATCCCTCGAAGACGACGTCCTTGAGCCTGGCCTTGCGCAGGTTCAGGTAGTCGATCTTTCCGCCGCGGATCACCACCCGCTCCAGTACGGAGCCGTGCAACTGCACGCCGCCCAGCCGCGCGTCCACCACCTCCACGTCACGCAGGGTCGCCTCGCCCAGATCGGTGCCGACACCCCGTATGCCCGTGAGGACGGAGTCCAGCAGCCGCGCACGATGCAGCCGCGTCTCGTCCAGCGCGCACCCCGTCAGCGCGCAGTCCATGAAACGGGCGCCCCCGCCGTCCTGCGCCACGAAGGCCGCCTCACGGAACTCCAGCCCGTCGTAATCCCCGTCCGGCTCCAGCTCACCGCCCTCGTACGCCACCAGCGGCGGCAGCCGCACCTCGGGCCGCCGCGCCCCCTTCACCCCCGCCTGGGCCCGCGCCGTCCGCCCCGCATCGGCCGCTCCTTTTCGCACCATGGCCCCATAGTGCATCCCGCCACTGACAATCCCCCTGACCAGCAAGAACGACATTCACCAGCCCTCGATGTCACATTCCGAGGCCGTCCACGTGTCGTACATACAAAGCCACCGGAGCAGAGGGAGCCCCCAGCCATGCACCGCATCACCGTCGTCGGCGGCGGCTTCGCCGGACTCACCGCGGCCATCACCGCCGCCGAGGCGGGCGCCAAGGTCACCGTGTACGAAGCCCACCACACCCTCGGCGGCCGCGCCCGCACCGCGGAGGGCCCGTACAAGACGAACGAAGGTCCGCACGCCCTCTACAAGGGAGGCCCGCACTGGACCTGGCTCAGGCAGCGCGACCTGATCGGCGAACTCGCCCCGATCCCACCCCTGGAAGCGGCCCGGATACGCCTGCGCCACAAGGACGCGCTGCGCCGCACCCCGCCGTTCGCGATGCTCAAACTCCTGCGCCGTACGCCCGAACAGGCGCCCGTGGACACCGACTTCAGGACCTGGGCCACCGGTCTCGTGGGAGAAGAGGGCGCGAACGCGGCGGCGTACTACTCCGCCGTCGCCCTCTTCCATCACGACCCGGGCGCGCTCTCGGCGGCCTTCGTGCAGGAGCGGCTGCGGCGCGCCACGAAGCTGCCGCCGGAGGCGGCCTACCCGCGCGGCGGCTGGGCCTCGGTCATCGACCGGATGGCGGCCCGCGCCTGGAACCTGGGCGTGCGCATGGAGACCCTCTCCCGCGTCGACACCCTCCCTGAGACCAAGGACGGCCCCGTCATCGTCGCCACCTCGCTCGACGCCGCCCGCCGCCTCCTCCGCGACGACTCTCTGACCTGGACGAGCGGCCGTACGGTACTGATCGATCTGGCCGTACGCACCCGTCGGGGCGACGCGTTCGCCGTGTCCGACCTCGACGCGGCCGGCTGGATCGAGCGGTTCACCGCCCAGGACCGTACGCTCGCGCCGGCCGGCGAGCAGCTCGTCCAGGGGCAGATCCCGATCGCACCGGACGACGCGCGGGCCGTCGGCATCGCCCGCGCCGAGGAACTCCTCGACCTCGCCTTCGCGGGCTGGCGCGACCGCGTGACCTGGCGCCGCGAGGCGCTCGCGGTCGGCCGCACGGGGGCCGTGGACCTCCCCGGCACCAGCTGGCGCGACCGGCCGGCCGTCAACCGCGGCGGTGGCGTCTACCTCGCGGGCGACCAGGTCGCGGCGCCCGGCGTGCTCTCCGAGGTGTCCTTCAACAGCGCTCTGGAGGCCGTGTCCCTCGCGTTCGACATCCGGGGCAGGGCCGGACTTGACCTCAAGCATGCTTGAGGTATGAGGCTGACTCCACCACGGCGCACCTACACCGACGGCCGATCGAGGAGCCTCCCATGCACGCCATCCGTCTGCACGCCTTCGGCCCGGCCGAGAATCTCACGTACGAGCGGGTCGAGGACCCCGAACCGGGCCCGGGGCAGGTCCGTATCTCCGTGGTCGCGGCGGGGGTTCACCTCCTCGACACCGCGCTCCGGGAGGGCATTCAGGGCCCGCTCCCGGAGCCGCCGGTCCTCCCCACCGTCCCGGGCCGTGAGGTCGCCGGCACCGTCGAGTCCGTCGGCGAGGGCGTCGCCGAACTCTGGCGCGGCAAGCGGGTCGTAGCGCATCTGGGCTTCCACCCGGGCGGGTACGCCGAGCTCGCCGTCACGGACGTGGACCGGCTCCACGAGGTCCCCGAGAACCTGGACTTCGCGCAGGCCGTCGCGATGATCGGCACGGGGCGTACGACGATGAGGATCCTCCAGTTCGCCGAGCTCGGCCCGGACTCCGTGGCCGTGATCCCGGCGGCCGCGGGCGGCATCGGCACCCTCCTCGTGCAGTACGCGCGCCACGCCGGCGCCACCGTGATCGGTCTCGCGGGCGGTCCGGAGAAGGTGGCACGCGTCGAGAGGAACGGGGCCGATCTCGCCGTCGACTACATGGAGCCGAGCTGGCCGGATCGCGTCAAGCGGTTCCTCGGGGGGCGGAGCGCCACGGTCGTCTTCGACGGCGTAGGGGGTGAGGTCGCCCGGACCGCTCTCGGTCTCCTCGGACCGGGCGGCAGGCATCTCGTGTTCGGCTGGTCGGGGGAGGGCCTGCGCGGCGGCGCTCCGCTGCTTGTCGAGGGTGTGTCGGAGCAGGTGCTCGGGCCGGTGATGATGCGGAAGGCGGGCGGGGCGAATCCCGTACGTACGCTGGAGCTTCGGGCGCTGGGTGAGGCCGCGGCGGGGCGGCTCGTGCCGGCCGTCCAGCGCTTCCCGCTTCGCGCGGCCGCGGCCGCCCACCGGGCCCTGGAGACCCGCGGCACGATCGGCAAGGTGGTCCTGGAGCCCTGACCCGGGGGTGGGTTTCCTCGCCCCCGCCGCCCCTACCCTCCCCCAAGCTCTCGGCTTCGCTCGAGCAGGGGGGACCCCCATCATCCCTGGGGGCTGCGCCCCCAGACCCCCGCTATCGGCCTGAACAGCCTCGTCCTCAAACGCCGGACGGGATGCTTGATGCCGGCCTCGGCTGAAAAATTTCAGCCGGGGCCGAAGGCTCCCGGGCCGCGCGTCAGTACGCGCGTGACGCTGCCGTCGTCCTCCGCGATGTCCCGGACATGCTCGAAACCGATCCTGCGCAGCAGGGTGAGTGAAGCCTGGTTGCTCGAATCCACCGTGGCGTGCACCTCGGTCAGCCCGAGCGTGTCGAACCCGTAGGCGACGATTTTCTCGGCCAGCTCGGTCCCCAGGCCGGTTCCCCACTCGGCGGGAGCCAGGGCGTAGACGATCTCGTGGCCTCCGACGGTCTCGGTCGGTTTGATCTCGGCGTGCCCGATCAGGCGTCCGTCCCGGCGCACGGCCCACACCTTGAAGAGGTCCTGGGCATAGACCTTTGTGAAGATCCGCCCGAACAGGGCCCGGTCCTGCGCCTCGGTGGCAGGACCGTCGCCCATCCATCGGGACACCCTCGTGTCCTGGAACAGAGCGACGAAGCTCTCTTCGTCTTCGGGTGTGTACGGGTCCAGGAGCAGCCGCGCGGTCCGCAAGGTCGGGGTCACGGACAGCGACGCTACTCACGTGAGATTCAGGGCACCAACCAATTACCCGTTACCAACCACCGGTTACCAACCACCAGTTACCCGGAATCCCGCACCCGCCGGCCGATCTCCAAGTGGTCCGCCGCGGGCGGTCGTCCGGACTCGATCTCCCACAGTGCGTTCTGCAGCACACGCCCCAGCGTCCAGGCCCGCGCCCGCGCCCGGTCGAGCCCCAGAACGTCCGTCATGGCATCGAAACGCCAGAGGATTTCGTCCGCCTCGAAGCGGTTGTGCAGCGCGGGGAACAGCTCGAAGCCCGGGTCTCCCGCGAGGGGTTTGGGATCGATGGCGAGCCACGGCTCGCGGTCCGAGCCGAGGACGTTGTCGAAGTGGAGGTCCCAGTGCAGCAATTGGTCGCCGGGCTCGTCGGCAACCTCGCGGAGCGCCGCCGCGCAGTCCTCCAGAAGCCGCCGGTCCGCCGCGTCGGCGACCCGTCGCAGCGCCCCCGGCACCTGCCCCAGCATCCCCGCCGCGATGTCCCCGAGCCGTCGCATTCCCGCCGGCGCGGGCACCGCCGTCAGCCGCGCCAGCAGCCGCGCGATCACGAGCACCGCCTCCCGCGAGTCCGGCAGGTACGTCAGCATCCGTGCCGCGTCGAGCCGTTCGAGCAGCAGCGTGCCGGTGGCGTCGTCGCCGTCCAGCAGCCGTACGGCCCCGTCGCCGCCCCACAGGCGCAACGCGACGGGCTCACCCACGTTCTCCTCGTCCAGGTGCTGGAGCTTGAGCACGGCCTCGCTCCCGTCGGCACGCACCACCGGCAGCACCAGCGCGCATTTCCCGTGCATCGAGGGCCCGTTCACCCGAAGTGCCCAGCGCTCCAGGAACCGGTCGACCCGCTCGGGCAGCGCGGCGATGAACGCCCGCCCCGCTTCGCCGCCCAAGTCGTGCTGCGAGGCCACCAGCTCGTCCGGAACATCGATCACCTATACGACCTTACTCACGGCCGTGAAGCGGTTCACACGACCAAGCACGGTATCGGTGGAGACACCCACGGCCCGCAGAGGCTAACGTCCCGCGCATGAGCAGCACGGAAAGCGCGGGCAGCACGGAAAGCGCGGGCAGCGCAGGAAGCACCACCGGCGCGTCCCGCACCGTCAACGGCGGCATATCGCTCTGGCACGCGCAACAGGCCGCCCCCACACCCCGCGAGCCCCTCGCCGGGAACGCGAGCGCCGATGTCGTCATCGTCGGCGGGGGCTACACCGGCCTGTGGACCGCGTACTACCTCAAGAAGGCGGTCCCCTTCCTGCGCATCACCGTCCTGGAACAGAAGTTCTGCGGCTACGGCGCCTCCGGACGCAACGGCGGCTGGCTCTACAACGGAATCGCGGGCCGCGACCGCTACGCGCGCGTGCACGGCCACGACGCCGCCGTACGCCTCCAGCAGGCCATGAACGAGACGGTCACCGAGGTGATCAGGGCCGCGGCGGAAGAGCACATCGAGGCGGACATCCACCAGGGCGGCGTACTCGAAGTCGCGTACACACCCGCCCAGTTGGCCCGTCTCAAGGACTTCCACGCGACGGAACTCTCGTACGGGGAGAAGGACCGCGAGCTGTACGGCGCCCGCGAGACCGCCGAGCGCGTCCGCGTGGCCGACGCCGTCGGCTCCACCTGGACGCCGCACGGCGCCCGCCTCCACCCGGTCAAACTGCTGCGCGGACTCGCTGCCACCGTCGAGGCACTCGGCGTCACCCTCCATGAGTCGACCCCCGTCACCGAGATCAGACCGAAGCACGCGGTCACGCCATACGGGACGGTCCGAGCGCCCTACATCCTGCGCTGCACCGAGGGCTTCACCGCCTCCTTGAAGGGCCACAAGCGCACCTGGCTCCCGATGAACTCGTCGATGATCGCCACCGCCCCGCTCACGCCCGAGCAGTGGGACACCATCGGCTGGGAAGGCCGCGAAACCCTCGGCGACATGGCCCACGCCTACATGTACGCCCAACGCACCGCCGACGACCGCATCGCCCTCGGCGGCCGCGGCGTCCCGTACCGCTTCGGCTCCCGCACCGACAACGACGGCCGTACGCAGCCGTCGACGATCGAGGCGCTGCGCTCGACCCTGCTCCGCTGCTTCCCGCAACTCGCCGGCGTCGAGGTGACCCACGCCTGGTCCGGCGTCCTCGGCGTCCCCCGCGACTGGTGCGCCACCGTCACCCTCGACCGCTCCACCGGCCTCGGCTGGGCGGGCGGCTATGTCGGTTCCGGCGTCGCCACCACGAACCTCGCCGCCCGCACCCTCCGCGACCTGATCCAGCAGGACTCCGGCCAGTCGGGCGCGACCGAGCTGACCAGCCTCCCCTGGGTCAACCACAAGGTCCGCAGGTGGGAACCCGAGCCGTTGCGCTGGATCGGGGTACAGGGCATGTACGCCACGTATCGAGCCGCCGACCGCCGCGAACGCACGACGCACTCCGCCGAGTCGTCGCGCCTCGCACGGGTGGCCGACCGCATCGCGGGCCGCTGACAACAGCGGACCGCGGCGGACCGCCGACCGACGACAACGGCGACGGCGACGTCGGCGACAGCGACGGCGGGCAACAGGGGACATGGAGACAGGGGACAAGGGGACACCGATGAGCACCGCAATACTGGACACCGTCCGCTACACGTCCGACGGCCAACTCCTGGACATTCACGGTGCGGCCGCCCCCGACGCGCCCACCGTGCTCCTCTGGCACGGCCGTGGTCCGGCCGAGCGCGATGTCCTCGGCGGTCTCGCCGCGGCCGTCGCGCGCCTCGGCGCCACCGTCCTCGTCCCCGACTGGCGTCCCGACGCCCCCGACGGCGGCCGCCCCCACCTCGCGGCGTCCCTCCGCTTCGCCTGGGACTTCGTGCGGGACCCCGCCCGGATCGTCCTCGTCGGCTGGTCCCTCGGCGGCCGCGCCGCCATGGCCACCGCCCTGCAGCCGAACCCCCCGGAAGGCTGGCGCCCCGCAGCCGTTGTCGGTATCGCCGCCCGCTACAACCAGCCCGAACCCCTCCTCGCCCTGCCCTCCCCCATGGACGTCTGCGCCACCGCTCCGCCCCTCCCCATCCATCTGGTCCACGGCACCGCCGACAAGGTCTGCGCCTTCGAGAACGCTCACGCGTTCCAGTCGGTCCTCGCCTCCCACGGCCGCCAGGCCCCGCTCACCGAACTCGGCACCGACCACGCGGGCGCGGTCATGGCCGAGTACGTCCTCGAACTGGGCCGCTGCCGCCCCGCCCAGTCCGGATCACCCTTCCGCGAGGGCCTCCGCACGGCCCACGTCATCGCCGAAGCAGCGGGCCTGCCCCAAAAGTGATTGGCCTGAAATCTACGTCGCCAAATACACGTATCCGGTGAACCGGACAACGCGGACCTCAAGGACCCGTCGGCCAACCACCGGAAACTGCCGGAAAACCGCCGGAAAATCGCGGGACAACCGTCGGACAACCGTCGGTGAATCGCCGGTGGGGGCCACCGAAAACCAGCCGGATATCCACCTGGCCACGGAGAGAATCAACGGGGCGCCTCGCAGCAGAGTTTCGCATTGAGGTTTCCCATGAAAAGGGCCGACTGTCCTGTTGACAGGACAGTCGGCCCCAAGGACCGGTGGCATGAACCGGCCGAGAACGCGTTACTGGCTGACCATGGCGGATCGTTACTGTCGGGGCGCGCGGGCGCCATTCCATCCCATGGCTCACCCAATGGCGGGCATGGCTTCGCGGTCGGGCTCGGCGCGCGCCAACGGGGGCACGGCAGCCGGTGGTTCGGCGAGGGCGGTCCCCTCGTCGGCACCCCTGACAGCACGCTCGTCGGCGCCCTTGACAGCGCCCTCGACAACGCCTTCGACAGGGCTCTCGACAGCGCTCTCGATGACCAGCTCAGCGGCGGAGTCGAGGGTGGAGAGCACCCATGCGTCCACGTCTGCGCCGCTGCACTCGGCAGCCTTGAGCCACCGCTCGAACCGGTCGCGCGGGACTGCCAGTTGGCGGACGGCGGCGGCACTCTCGGACTTCGCGCCTCCTCCGCCTCTGGCCTCCCGCAGGGCACTGCGGAGCTGCTTCGTCGTCCACGACAGTTCCTCGGCCCGGCTGAGCCATTCGTCCTGCTCCGCGACCGGCAGAGAGGCCACCTCGGCGTGGTGCTGGAAGGTCAGCCGCGCGCGTCGCCTGCCCACGTCGAACCGGCGGGCCACCCATGCGTAGTTGCGCAGCGTCTGGTAGCGCAGGCCGGCGGTCTGTATGCCCTGCTGATACCGGTCGGAGTAATGGTCTTTTCCATAGGTCAGCCAGTCACCCAGCCACCACGAGGACGAATCCAGGACGCCCGCCAATTGGCGTCCCGCCCGCTCCCATTCCTCGAAGGTGAGCACGTCCGGCAGCTGCAGTCCCACCCTCGTGGTCAGCACCTGGTCGGCCCTCGGGTTGCCATTTCGTGCGCCGCCGCGCTGCGGAATAATCCTCGCCATCCGCGGTGGGGTCGGTGGAGGCTCCCTCGTTCCGCCATCCGTTCCGCCATCGACACCATTGGCTAAGATCACGTACATGACCCCCGTCTCGGTCAGTTTTGGTACGCGGTCGATTTATTGCTTTTTGCACTCCCGTTGAAATCGAGGAAAGCAGCCGGGTCGTTACATTGTCAAGATCATGTGCAGGTTCTGAACAATGGGACATTCCCCGGCCCCGCGGTCCCGAGATCACAAGCGCGCAGAACACCCGAGCACCGGCATGAACGAAGCTTCCGGCGCTCGAATTGTCGATCAGGTTGGACTCACATCACGAGGAGCTTTGGATTCCGCTCTGTCCCTCGACGATTGACGCCATACGCGAGCACGCGCACGGAGCAATCGATACCCCGTCCCCTTCGGCCGCCGGCCTCGCCCGGCCCGCTGCCGACACCCCATATTACTCAAGGTGGTACCGGCGCCAGGGGGAAAGCTCCGGGCCCTGGGCCCCACTCCCGGGAGGGATCAACATAAGCGTCAGGCCACGCGATTCAGAATCCGTCGCCGCGGCTCCTCCCGGATGCTGAGAGGGACCGTCAACGCCTGCTGATCTGTCAGATAACGCAGCACGGCGAGTACTCGACGGTTGTCACTGGGGCTGCCGGGGATGTCCAGCTTGTCGAAGACCGCCGCCACCCGCTTCTCCACCGTTCCCTGGGAGACGATGAGCCGCTCGGCGATCGCGCCGTTGGTGCGGCCCTGCGCCATGAGCGAGAGAACCTCCAACTCCCGTTCGCTGAGCGCGTCGAGCCCGGCGGCGCGAGCGTCGCCGCGTCGGTTCGCGGTGCCGGCGGCCAGGGCTCCGACCATGCGCGGGTCGACGACCGTGCCGCCCACCGCGATCCGGGTGAGCGTGTCCATCAGCTCGTCGGCGTCGGTCATACGGTCCTGGACGAGGTACCCGAGACCGGCGCCGTCCCCCGAGAACAGGCGGGCGACATGCTGCGGTTCGGGTGTCGCGGAGAACAGCAGGACGCCGATGCCGGGGTGCCGGCGGCGGGCGTCGAGTGCCGCCGCCACCCCCTCGTCGGTCCAGCTCGGCGCCAGCCGTACGTTGGCGACGAGGATGTCCGGACGGTGCGTGGCGACCAGGGCGGGCAGCACCCTGGCGTCATGGACGGCCGCGGCCAGCTGGTGGCCTCGGTCGCCGAGCACGTGTGCCAGGCCTGCCCGCAGGATCGCGGAGCCTTCGGCGATGACTAGACGCATGGCGGATCACTTCCTCGGCCAGGGCCTGGACGGATCGGCGCCACCCGTCCGGTTCCACGGTGCGAGGGGCGGATTCGGCGAACCGGCCCGTCGCGGGTGCGGGCAGCCGGCCAGGCACGGCCTCGGCGCCCGCTCATACGGCGCTCCCACAGCGATACGCATCTCAACCACCGACAGCCGCGACCCCGGAGACCCGGACAGCCGCGCCCCCGGAGACCCCGACGGCCGCGGCCCCGGAGACCGTGAGCCGCTGGTCCAGCAGGTCCGCCAGATGAGTCAGGGAGGGAGTCCGCGCGAACTCGCCGATGGTCAGGCGACGCTCCAGCGCGATCACCAGACGGGCCGCGGCCCTCGACGTACCGCCGATCTCGAAGAAATTGTCGGTGCGTCGGATGCGCTCGACGGGAACGCCGAGCACGTCGGCCCACAGGGCGGCCAGCTTGCGCTCGCTGTCGGTCACGGGTCGGCCGGAGTCCTCGAGGTTCTCTTCGCCGGTCATGTACGTCGCCTCCACCTGGGGTATTCACTCCACCGTGAGCCGGTCCGGCATCACGTCTTCATACAGGTAGAGGCTATGGAACAGCCTTATCGACGGAATATCGCCCGAGTTCCGGCTGCTTTCCGTATGCTTTCCGGCTGCTTTCCCTCCGCTTTCCGGCTTCTTGTTCCGGCTCGTGAACGCGTCAGTCCACGCCCTCCAGGAGCCGCTGCAGGGCTCCGACCCGCCGGCTGAGCTCGGTCAGTTCGGTGCGCAGCTCCTGCTGGTGCACCGTGGAACGCTCGGCGGCCGTACGCCGCTCCCGCGTCCCCGCCGAGGCCCAGAGCAGCCCCGTGGCGACGAGCGTCGTCGTACTCAGCATCACCGAACTCGCGATCACCGCACCAGCCATGGATTCCATCGTGCCGCCTCCCTCCGGGGCCCCGGTCCGGGCCCCACTCACACAAGTGGGAGTAATGAATTTACGCCGCGGCAGGCATGCGCACCATGGAGGAAATCCTCCGATAGAGCGGACGGCCCGAGAATGCGACCCGAGAATGCGGCCCGGGTATACGGCCCGAGAACCGTCCGCGAACGGTCCCAGAATTCAACGTACAACTATCCTTTTCCCGCCGGGCATGACCGTAGGCCCTCAGGGTATTTCCCGAGGGCCTACGGTCATATGCGCCAAGTACGTCGGCTCAGAAGTCAGAGCGGCTTTTCCACGGCTTCGAGGGCCTGGAGGACTCCGGCCGCGGCCGGCACCAGGTCGCGTTCCGCGCGCCGCTGGACGATGGAGTCGGCGATCTCACCGCTGCGTATGGCGATGTTCGACAGCAGGGACGACGTCAGTCCGTGCGTGTGCTCCGTACCTCCCTGGAGATAGATGCCGCAGGTCAGTTCCGGCGTGGTGACGAGCCTGTAGTCACGTGTCACCCGGTGGCGCCCCGACTCGTCGCGCAGGCAGTAGCGGTCGAGGTCGCCGAGCAGACGGGTCGGGTCCATGGTGTCGTAGCCGGTGGCGAAGACGATCGCGTCCACGTCGAGCAGCGGCGGCTCGGCGGCGTGGTGCGCCGACTTCAGCAGTACCCGCGTCCCGTGCCCGTCGCGCACCACGGACTGAACCTTCGTCAGATTGCGGAAGTGCAGCCGCTTGACGCCGGTCAGGTCCTCGTCGTAGGCGATCTGGTAGAGGTGCCTGATGTCCGCGTCGTCCACCACCCCGTAGTTGGTGTTGCGGTGGTAGCGCCAGAAGGCGTCCCGCGCCGGCTCGTCTCCGAAGTAGTAGTCGTCGACCGCGTCGGCGTCGAACACCTGGTTGGCGAAGGGGGTGTCGTCCGCGACGGAGTACCCGTACGACGGCAGGATCGCGTGTACCTGGGCGTGCGGGAGCTTCTCGTAGAAGAACTTGGTGATCTCGGCCGCGCTCTGGCCGGCGCCGACGACCGCGACGCTCTTCAGCTCCCCGTGGTCGGCCCTGCCGAACTTGTCGAGGAACTCCGAGCTGTGCCAGACCCGTTCGTCCCGCACCACGCCGTCCGGCATGCGCGGCTCGAGCCCCGTCGAGATGACGACGTTCCGGGCGCTGACCCACCGCGAGCCGCCGCCGGCGGTGTCGCGGATCTCCAGGCGCAGAGAGTCTGGAGACGTGTGGGCGCGTTCTCGCGGGCCGCGTATCGCGGTGACGGCCGAGTTGTAGGAGACGACGTTGGACATGCCGGCCGCCGCCCACTCCAGGTACTGGTGGAACTCCTGCCGGGTCGGGAAGAACTCCTTCCTGTTGACGAACTGGGCGAGCCGGCCCTGGGCGTGCAGGAACGGCACGAAGCCGAACCGCGACACCGGGTTGCGGAAGGTGACCAGGTCCTTCAGGAAGGAGATCTGCATGGTCGCCGACGGCAGCAGCATGTTGCGGTGCCAGCCGAACGACGGCTGACGCTCGAAGAAAGCGGCGGTGATCGGGTCGGTCAGGACGTTGGCGTGATGCTCTTCCAAAGAGATGGCCAGCGACAGATTGGACGGGCCGAATCCGATGCCGACCACGTCGTAGGTGTCGTTTTCGCGAGCACTCATGGTTACTCTCCCGCTTGCGGAGCTGTGACTTTGACAGGGCTTGGCGTCCGCGACGCCGCGGTGCCGGGTAGGACGGCGTGGGACGGTGTGGGACGGGTGTGCCGGGTCAGGCCGCGGCCCGGTGGCGGATCTCCAACGTGCAGCACTTCACGCTGCCGCCCGCCTTGAGCAGTTCGGACAGGTCCACGCCGACGGGCTCGAACCCGCGGTCGCGCAGCTGCCGGGCCAGTCCCGTCGCGGTGTCGGGCAGGAACACCCTGAGACCGTCGGAGACCGCGTTGAGGCCGAAGGCCTCCGCGTCCGCCTCGTCGACGAGGATCGCGTCGGGGTGGAGCTCGCGCAGGATGGCGAGGCTCTCCGGGGAGAAGGCCCCCGGGTAGTACATGACCTCGGTGTCGGAGAGCACGGCGAGCGCCGTGTCCAGGTGGTAGTAGCGCGGGTCGACGAGGTTGAGGGTGATCACCGGGCGGCCGAGGGCCCGCTCCAGCTCGGCGTGGGCGCGGGGGTCGGTACGGAAGCCGGTGCCCGCCAGGATGGTCCGGCCCACCACCATGTAGTCGCCCTCGGCCTCGTTGACGTACTCGGCCGGGTGGACCTCCGGGTAGCCCCGGGACGTGAACCACTCCTGGTAGGCCGGGGCCTCCGCGGCGCGCTCCGCGTGGCGGAACCGGGCGACCAGTACGCGGTCGTCCACGACGGTCGCGCCGTTGGCGGCGAAGACCATGTCCGGCAAACCCTCGACGGGGTCGATGAGATCGACGGTATGTCCGTACTCCAGGTACAGCCGGCGCAGTTCGTCCCACTGCTCCGCCGCGAGAGCGGCGTCCACCGGCTTGTCGGGGTTCATCCAGGGGTTGATCGCATAGGTGACGTCGAAGTACGTCGGACGGCACATCAGATAGTGACGGGGTGTGGCCTCACGAACGGCCGTGGACTGGAACAAGGCAACTCTTCCTCTCAGTCGGTGTAGCTCGGGTTGTGCCGTGCCGTTGGTGCGACCGCTCCTCCGCGCCGGCCGCCGACCGTGGGCAGACTCATGGACAGGGCGTCACCCTCGATGAGGCGGCTCATGCGGCGTCGCGCTCGACGGGGCAGCTCATGCAGCGGGGACCGCCGCGGCCCCGGCCGAGCTGGTCGCCCCTGATCCGCAGCACCTCGATGCCGTTCTCCTCGAGCATCCGGTTGCTGTTCTCGTTGACCTCGTAGGCGATGACGCTGCCGGGAGCCACGGCCAGGAGGTTGCAGCCGTCGTTCCACTGCTCGCGCTCGGAGCGGTACGAGTCCTGCTCGGTCTGCAGGACGCGGACCGTGTCCAGACCGAGCGCCGCGCCGATCTCGGCGAAGAAGTCCTTGTTCTCGGTGACATCGGGGACCTGGCCGGTGCCCGGGGTCAGCGTCCAGGACCTCAGCGCGCGACGGTCGAGGCCGGCGAAGAGGGTGAAGGCGTCCCTGTCCACCATGGTCATCACGGTGTCGAGGTGCATCAGGGCGCGGGCCTTGGGCAGTTCCACGGCGATCACGCGCCGGGCGGAACCGGCCTGGAAGAGACAGCGGGCCAGGATCTCCACGCCGGCGGGAGTGGTGCGCTCGCCGAGGCCGACGACGACGGTGCCGTTGCCGATCACCTCCACGTCGCCGCCCTCGATCGAGGCCGGCGCCATCGCCTCGCCGTCGATCCAGCGGTGCGCCCCGCCGCCCTCCGCGAACATCGGGTGGAAGTTGTAGATCGCCTCGTAGTTGACGGTCTCGCGCTTGCGTCCGGCCTTCATCATCGGGTTGACCGAGACACCGTCGTAGACCCAGCAGCTGGTGTCGCGGGTGAAGAGGGAGTTGGGCAGCGGCGGGAGGATGAAGTCGTCGTCCGCCAGCAGGTCGAGCCCGAGGGAACGGCCGCCGTGGGGACGCTCACCCAGCGCCTCGACGAGCTCGCGCTTGTTCAGGCCGCCGAGCAGGTGGGTGGCCAGCTCGTCCGGGCCCATCGCGGTCAGTACCCGCTCGGTGATCCGGCCGAGGGCGGCGCCCAGATGGGGCTGCCGGTCGTCCAGGATGCGGTCGAGTACGAAACCCACCGCCTCCTCTCCCTTGACCGTCTCGGCGAGCAGATCGCGCAGGAGATGGACCGTGACTCCCCGGTCGCGCAAGAGCTGTTGGAAGGCCTGGTGCTCCTCGCGCGCCCTGGACACCCACACGACGTCGTCGAAAAGCAGCTCGTCCTTGTTGCCGGGAGTCAACCGCTCGAGGTCCAAGCCGGGTTCGTGCAGGATGACTTGTTTCAGCGCACCGACCTCAGAATTCACATGGAACATGTTTTCTCCTGACTTCGACCCTGTGCAGTGACTACTCGTCCATCGAAGTTATGGGGCCCGGTTTCCTTTTCGTTATCGAACTCTTTTCGGCCAAAGCGAAGCCCGATCAATAACGAGTCGAAAAGACACGTGGCTAGCTTTCTCGGCAGACAGCACAAGCCGCAGCTCGAGCCGTACCCGAAAGGAGCGGTCCCCGATGTTCGTTCCCCCGCCCTACCGAGAACCGGACGGTTCCTGGATGGCCGACGTGATCCGCAACAACCCGCTGGCGCTGCTGGTGAGCAACGGCGGCTGGGCCGAGAGCCCGTTCGCCACGCACCTCCCCGTGATCCCCGACCCGGAGTCGGCGGGCGAGTGGTCCGGCGACCTGTCGGGAGCCGTCCTGCTCGGGCACATGAACCGGGCGAACCCGCACTGGGACGCCCTGAAGCCGGGCGACGTGGCGCTGCTGACCTTCACGGGACCGCATGCCTATGTCTCGCCGACGGTCTACCAGTTGACGCCGGCCGCCCCGACGTGGAACTTCACCTCGGTGCACGCACGCGGCACGATCGAGAAGATCGAGTCGCCCGAGGAGACGCTGGACGCGGTGACGTCCACCGTGCGCGCCTTCGAGGCCGCATTCGGCACCGGCTGGGACATGACCGAGTCCCTTTCCTACTTCCGCAGGCTCCTGCCGGGCGTGGGCGGATTCCGCTTCACCGTCTCCGGTGCGGACGGCATGTTCAAGCTCAGCCAGGAGCAGGCGCCCGAAGTCAGGGACCGCGTCCGGCAGTCGTTCAGCGAGCGCCCCTGCGGCCGCCACCAGGCGACCGCCTCACTGATGAGCCGGCTGTCATGAGCCGGGCCATGCGCGTATCGCAGCAGGTTTCCCTGATGCACGACTTGGGATTCCGCAGTACGTCCCTGGCCGCGGCCAGAATTCTCGCGGCCGGCCTGCGCAGGGTTTCCCGGCGCAGCGTCAAGAGAAGCGGATCGCACCGTCAGCCGGACGCCGCGATGTCCCTTCTCCGTAATTCGACCTGATGCACACACCCATTTCTGCAAGGAGGAATGCCATGTCGGCCTACCAGGCCAGTGACTCCCGGACATCCGGAACGGCTGCGGCGATCAGTGCTGTGGGGCTGGTGAAGGCGTATGGGGAGCAGCGGGTGCTGGACGGGGTGGATCTTCAGATCCCGCAGGGCTCGGTGTTCTCGCTGCTGGGTCCGAACGGGGC
>NZ_VBZC01000058.1:0-59616 GCF_005786655.1 Streptomyces montanus | reverse complement strand
GGGCGGGGCCGTGGCCCGGCGCAGCACGGGGTGCACGTCGCTCGCCGGGCCGGGCAGTGAGGGGGCAGGGCCGGTGGCGCGGCGCCGACGGGCGGCGGCTGCGTGGTAGCTGGCCATGACGAACCTCCTGTCGTCTGTGTGACGGCTCAGTGGCCGTATGTGTCCATCGTGAGGTATGCCACTGACAATCCGTCCTGACCTGGGCTTTTGTTTCGATCGTAGGTTCGGATGAGTCGATGGCGGGTGCCATCGCGCTCACCGCGGCCTCCGCGCGCCGCAAGCGGGTGTGGACCGGCTGCGCCCGGAGATGAGCCTGTGACAATCAGGGCCATGGAAAGCAGCAAGGCCGTGGCAAGCGGCAGTAGCCGGAGACGGACGACCCGGCAGAAGCTCTACGAGGCGGCCGTGACGCTCATCGCGGAGCAGGGCTTCTCGGCCACCACCGTGGACGAGATCGCCGAGCGCGCCGGCGTCGCGAAGGGCACGGTCTACTACAACTTCGCGAGCAAGTCCGTCCTCTTCGAAGAACTGCTCCGGCACGGTGTGGGACTGCTCACCGCCTCCCTTCGGGAAGCGGCCGAGAAGACCGCCCGGGACGGCGGCAGCAAGGTCGAAGCACTGGACGCGATGATCCGGGCGGGGCTCGTCTTCATCGACCGCTATCCGGCCTTCACCCAGCTGTATGTGGCGGAGCTGTGGCGCACGAACCGGGCCTGGCAGTCCACGCTGATGGTGGTCAGGCAGGAGGCCGTCGCGGTGGTCGAGGGAGTGCTGCGCGACGGCGTCGCGAGCGGCGAGCTGAGCGAAGAGATCGACATCCCCCTGACGGCGGCGGCCCTGGTGGGCATGGTGCTGGTCGCGGCCCTGGACTGGCAGGCCTTCCAGCCGGAGCGCTCCCTGGACGACGTCCACGCGGCTCTGTCACGGCTGCTTCAGGGGCGCGTGAGCGGATGCGGCTGACACACGGCCTGCACCCCTGAGACACAAGTGAGCGCCGGTCCGAAGCGGCCACGTCCCCCGTGGGCCGCGCCTGACCGGCGCCACTCTTGTTCCCCCGTACTTCCCCCGTGTTCCCCCGTACTTCCCCCGTGCGGTCTTCCCCCGGGTCCCCCCGTGCCTCGCTCCCGCCGACTCGTCGGCGGAAGGAGCGGCCAAGGGCGCGGGGTCCGTTCCGCCGCCCCGTGTCGGCGGTACCGGAGCCGCGCCCCTTTCCGTGTCTCCACTCTCTCGTTCACGCAGGTCGGAACCCATCCGCGCGCGTACTCATCTCACTCCCTAGGTACGAGTACTCAGCCGTGCGCACTCACCCCCAGAACGCACCGTTGCCGACTGGTTACGATCACGTCCGTTCCCGTACTCCCCCGGCCGCACTCCCCGGGCCAATCGCGGCCGACCACGCGCCGACCGCACGGCCGGCCGACCGCGGCGGCCGGGTTGTCGGTGGCGGCCGATAAAGTCCCTGGCATGGCACGGATTGCGGTGATCGGCGCCGGGATGGGCGCGCTGGCGGCCGCCGCCCGGCTGGCCGTCGCGGGCCACCGGGTGGCGGTGTACGAGCGCGCGGCGACGTACGGCGGGGCGGTGGGCGTCGTCGAGCGTGACGGCTTCGTCTTCGACACGGGCCCGGGGATGCTCCCGGTGCCCGCGGTCTACCGCGATCTGTTCGTCAAGACCGGCAAGGAGCCGCTGGAGCAGTGCGTCGACCTGGTCCAGGTGGACCCGGCCTCGCACCACGTCCTCGCCGACGGCACACAGATCTCGCTGCCCAACGCCTCGCGCGCGGGCGTCGTCTCGGCCCTGGACGCGGCCCTCGGGGCGGGTGCGGGCGAGCGGTGGGGTGACTTCCTGGTGCGGGCGCGCGAGGCCTGGGACCGCACGCGCCGACCGCTGCTCGAAGAGCCCCTGTGGCCCAACTGGCAGGTGCTCGCGGAGCGTGAGCCCTATCCGGCGGTCAGGCAGCGGCGCCTGCTGCGGACCCGGGCGGCGGCGACGCTTGCCGAGGTCGGGGCCTGGGAGCTGGGCGACCCGCGGCTCGCGGTCCTCCTGGAGAGCCACGCGCTCGCGCACGGCCTCGACCCGCGCGTCGCTCCACCCGCCGCGGCCGTGCTGCCGTACATGGAGCACGCCTTCGGGACGTGGTATGTGCGAGGCGGGATGCGGGAGTTGGCGCGGGCCGTGTACGAGCGGTGCCTGACCCGGAAGGTCGAGTTCCACTTCGATACGGCCGTCAGGCGGATCGTCGAGAAGGACGGCCGCGCGGCAGGCGTGGAGCTGGCCGACGGAACCGTCGCCGACGCGGACTTCGTGGTCGCGGGAGTCGCGCCCGCAGTGCTGGACCGACTGAGCTCCCACGCCGTGCTGCGTGGCGATGCCGAGGTGCCGCCGCAGCAGGGCCTGCCGAGCCGGCTGACGGTGCATCTGGCGCTGCGCGGCGGGCGACCGGGCGAGGTGGCCCACCGGACGGTGGTGCACGCGGCGGATCGCGAGGCGGAGCTGAATTGGTTGTTCGGCGAACGGCGCGGAGGCCCTGCTTCCCCGGGCGCCGCGCTCCCGGCCTCGCCCACCGTGACGGTGCTGCGCCCCGGCGATCCCGCGCTGGTGCCGGACGACGACCACGAAGCGGTGACGCTGGCTGTCACGGTTCCCTCGGGCCTGGAACCTGCCGAGAAGGACGTGCAGCGGATTCTCACCACCGCCGAGCGGGCGGTACCGGGCCTCCGTGACCGCCTCCTGTGGCACGAGGTCCGCACCCCGGCGGACATCGCGCGGGCGACGGGCGCGGACGGCGGTGCGGTGCCGGCCCCCGCACTGGCCGCCGCCGGCGGACGCCTGCTGCACCCGTCCAACAGCACTCGCGTGACAGGCCTGTTCACGGTCGGCGGCTGGGCTCACCCCGGCGGCGGACTGCCGCACGCGGGCATGTCGGGCGCGCTGGTCGCCGGCCTGATCGTGGAGGGACCGGACTTCCAGGGCTCACAGTGAGGCCCTGACGAACGCACAACCGGTCCTGAGACCCGGTACTGAGAACCGCGGCACTGCGGCACTGCTGCTCTCAGAACCGGTACTGGTCGCCGTACCCGTCGCCGTTGCCGTTCCCGTTGCCGTTCCCGTTGTCCTGGTACGGATACTGCTGCTCCGGCGGAAGTTCGCCGCCGTACGGGTCGTCGGTGGTGCGCTGCTGCGGAACCCAGACGCCGCCCGGCGGGGTCTCGCCGTAGGTGCCGGTGGCGTACTGGTCCTGGGTGTAACCCTGTTGCCCGTACTGCTGCTGCGCGGCGTCGTAGGAGGGGTCGTACGAAGCGCCGCCGTAGGTCGGCGCGCCGGTGTACGGGTCGGAGTAGGCGGCGTACTGCTGCTGACCGTTGTCGTAGCCGTACTGCTGCTGGTCGTAGCCGGAGTAGCCGTCGTATCCGTAGTTCTGGCCGGCGAAGTCCTGGGACTGGGCGGAGGTCGCGTAGGCCGGGTCGGTGGCCGCGGCGTAGGCGGCGTCGCTGTAGACGCCGTACTGGCCCGTGTCATCGGGCAGGGGCTGCGGTTCGTAGACGGCCGTCGACTCGGCGGCGGACGCGGCACGGTGCCCGAAGACGGAGTCCTCGTGCCCGTAGGGGTCGCCCTGCCCGAAGCTCTCCGCCTGGTACCCGCCGCTGTTCGCCGCCTGGAGGTCGGAGACCTCGAGCGTCGGGTCCTGGCGGTCCGGCTCGCCGCGGCGGCGCTTGCTGGGGCTCGGGCCCTTGCCCGGGCGGCCGGCGACGGCCCAGCCGGACGCGAAGCCGCTGCGGAACGACAGCGTGACGTACGTCTGCCCGACGGCGAAGGCGGCCGCGCCGAGGCCGATGACCACCACCGATGGAATCAGGACACCGATCACCACGCCGAGGAAGCCGGCGAAGGCCAGCAGCCGCCAGCGCAGCCGCGCCTTGTACTGCAGCAGCACCTCGCCGAGCAGCCACAACGCGACGATGCCGAACGCGATGTAGAGGACCGTCCAGCCCATGTACGCCCCTCTCCCAGTGGCCGCTACGCAGTGTGGCGTACGACGATGCGGCAGGTCTAGGCCTGCTGTGAGTGGTGCAGCCCCAGATTCTCGTAAATTTCCAGCGACGCGGTGGAGTTGTTCAGTGTAATGAAGTGCAGTCCGGGGACTCCCTCGGCCAGCAGCCTCGCGCAGAACTCCGTGGCGAACTCAATGCCAATGGAGCGTACAGCCGCCGGATCGTCTTTGGCTGTGAGGAGGCGCTCTTTCAGGGCGTCCGGGAACGAGGCGTTGCTGAGCTTCGGGAGCCGCTCCAGCATCTTCACACTGGTGACGGGCATGACCTCGGGGATGACCGGGGTCTCGCAGCCGGCCGCGTCGACTCGGTCACGCAGGCGCAGATACGACTCGGGGTGGAAGAACATCTGCGTGATCGCGTAGTCGGCGCCGGCCCGGCACTTGTCGACGAAGTGCACGACGTCCCGGTCCCAGTCGTCGGAGCGTGGGTGCATCTCGGGGAAGGCCGCGACACCGACGCAGAAGTCGCCGGCCTCCTTGATGAGCCGGACGAGATCGGCCGCGTAGGTCAGCCCCTGGGGGTGCGGGATCCAGTCGCCCATGGGGTCGCCGGGCGGGTCGCCGCGCACGGCGAGCATGTTCCGGATCCCGGCGTCCGCGTACTGGCCGATGATGTTGCGCAGTTCCGCGATCGAGTGGTTGACCGCGGTGAGGTGGGCGACCGGGGTCAGCGTCGTGTCGGCGACGATCTGCTCGGTCGCCTTCACCGTGCCCGCGCGGGTGGAACCGCCCGCGCCGTAGGTCACGGAGACGAAGCTGGGAGCGACGGCCTCGATCCTGCGGAGTGAGTTCCAGAGGTTCCGCTCGCCCTTCTCCGTCTTGGGAGCCCAGAACTCGAACGAATACGTCGTCTTGCCTGTCGCGAGCATGTCGCGCACGGTGCGTGCGCGGTCAGTCCTGGTGGAAGCAGATCCGAGGGCCATACCCGCAGGTTAGTCAGGGGCGGGCGGAGTCCCAACCAGAGGGGGAGAAATGGCTGCTTTGTCGGCTTGTTGTCCACTCCTCGGACAACCACGGCCCGAGCAAGCCCCGAGCGAGCCGCCGGCGACCGCCGAACATGGCAGTCGTCATGGACTTGCGTCATGGACTTGCGTCATGGACCTGTGCGACGCGATCGCGCCCCGCTCAGACCACCGAACGCAGCCGCTTCGCGAATTCCCGCGCGGCCGCCCCCGGATCGTCGGCCTCCGTGATCGCCCGTACCACGACGACGCGGCGGGCACCCGCGTCGAGCACCTCGTCCAGGTTGCCCAGGTCGATGCCGCCGATGGCGAACCAGGGGCGGTCGGCGCCGAGAGCGGCCGTGTACCGGACGAGATCCAGGCCCGGCGCGTGACGGCCCGGCTTGGTGGGCGTCGGCCAGCAGGGGCCCGTGCAGAAGTAGTCCACGCCGCCCTGAACAGCGGCGGCGGCCGCCTCCGGGTCGGCGTGCGTGGAGCGTCCGATCAGGATCTCGTCGCCGAGGATCTCGCGGGCCGCGGGGACGGGGAGGTCGCCCTGGCCCAGATGCAGCACGTCGGCGCCGACGGCGTGCGCGACGTCCGCGCGGTCGTTCACCGCGAGCAGTTTGCCGTGCCGCGCGCACGCCTCGGCGAAGACTCGCAGGTGCTCCAGCTCCTCGGCCGCCTCCATGCCCTTGTCGCGCAGCTGCACGATGTCGACACCACCCGCGAGGACCGCGTCGAGGAACTCCGCGAGGTCGCCCTGGCGCTTGCGGGCGTCCGTGCAGAGGTAGACCAGGGCGTCGGCGAGCTGCGCGCGCCGGGTGGTTTCGGGCATGCGGAATCCCCCGTTGTCGATGGCGTACGGGCCCTCCCGCACCGGGCACGGCCCGTACGCCGGACGGTGTGTTCAGGTCAGACGGCGAGCGCCTGGGCGCGGCGCTTCACCTCCGTGCCGCGATTCTCGCTCAGAGCCTGCGCGGGCGTGCCGGGCAGGGTCGGGTCGGGGGTGAAGAGCCATTCCAGCATCTCTTCGTCGGTGAAACCGTCGTCCTTGAGGAGCGTCAGGGTGCCGGACAAGCCCTTGACGACCTTGTCCCCGTCGATGAAGGCGGCGGGGACGTGCAGCGCGCGGTTCTCACCACGGCGCACGGCGATGAGCTGGCCCTCCTTGACCAGCTGCCGTACGCGGGTCACCTCGACGCCGAGCTTTTCGGCGATGTCGGGGAGGGTGAGCCAGGCGGGGACGAGAGCTTCGATCTTTGCGTCAATCTCGGTCACGGGACAAGCCTGCCATCCCGGACTGACACTCGGAAGCCGAACCCGTCCTGCCTGGGCCGTTCGCCGGACGCCGCGGGTTACGCCACCGCCGCTTTCAAGGGCCGCGAGGCGTCCGAGAGCAGATCCGGGTTCATCGGGACGCTCGCCTCGATCAGCTTGCGTCCCTGCGCCAGATCCCGCGGCCGGCCCACCGCTAGCACGGCGACCAGCCGGTTCTCCCTGAGCCAGCACACCGACCAGGCCGGCCCCGTCGGGTCGCCGCGCCAGACCGTGGCGTCCGCGCGCGCGTGGTGGCCCGCGTACTGCACGAAGCGGCCGAACTGCTCGGACCAGAAGTACGGGACGGGGTCGTACACCGCGGGTGTCTCGCCGATGATGTTCGCCGCGACCGTGCGGGGGCCCTGGAGGGCGTTGTCCCAGTGGTGGACCAGAAGGCGCTCGCCATACCTTCCCGAAGGGAAGGAGGCGCAGTCGCCGACCGCGTACACATCCGGGACGGACGTGCGCAGGTGGTGGTCCGCGACCACCTCGCGATGGGCGCCGAGCTCGATCCCGGACCCGGTCAGCCAGGCCGTGGCGGGCCGCGCCCCGATGCCGACGACGACGGCACCCGCGGGCAGCCGCGAGCCGTCGTCCAGCACCACCACGCCGGGCTCGATGCGCTCCACGCGCGCGTGGGTACGCAACGAGGCGCCGCTGTCCGCGTACCAGGCGGCCATGGGGGCGGCCACCTCGGCGGGCAGCGCGCCGGCGAGCGGTCGGTCGGCAGCCTCGACGACGGTCACCGCACACCCGGCCTCACGGGCCGCCGTGGCGAACTCGGCGCCGATCCAGCCCGCGCCCACGACGACGATGTCGTGCTGGCGGGCCAGTACGGGCCGCAGCCGCTCCGCGTCGTCCAGCGTGCGCAGGAGGTGGACACCGGGGATGCCCTCGGCGCCCGGCAGCCTCATCGGCTCGGCGCCGGTGGCAAGGACCAGGACCTCGTAGGGAACGGGCCCGGTGGCCGTGTCGAGCTCGTGGTCGCGGGGTCGTAGGCCGGTCACCTCCCGCCCCAGCCGCAGCTCGACGCCCAGCGCCTCGAAGTCGACGTCGAAGGCGGAGCCCTCGGCCTTGCCGAGCAGGACGGCCTTGGAGAGCGGCGGCCGATCGTACGGCTGATGCGGCTCCGCGCCGATCAGGGTCACGGTGCCGGTGAAACCCCGCTCGCGCAGGGCGACCGCGGTCTGCACCCCGGCCATGCCCGCGCCGACGATCACGACGCTGCGTCGCGCCGTCCGCCCCTGTTCCCGTGTCTGCTCGCTCACCTGATCACCATAGACAGCTGACGCTTTGTCAGTCAGTGGGCGCGATCAGTGACGTGTTGCACAGCCGTCAGTCACCGTCGGGGCCGCGTTCGACCTGTTCGACCACACTTGTCCCGCTGCCCGCCTGCGACTCCCACTCCCACGTCTCCTCCAGGCGCACGCGCCCGTCGGCCGACTCGACGACCTGGGACACGCAGTGCCCCGAGGAGGTCGTGCCGTCCCGCTTGAGCTGCACATAGCGAAAGTCGAGGCGGTCACCCCGACGGGTACCCACGAGGTGGCCGCGTACGACGTCGCCGCCCGTGTAGTCCGCCCAGATCTCGCCGTCCTTCTCGTGGTACGTGAAGCGCGTCCGGGTACCCACCTGACCTGGGGCCTGGTCCGCGACCGGGGCGAGTACGAGGCCGTCTAGAGACCGGGCCATGACAAAGGGCTCCCTTACTGAGGCGCTGGACCAAGAGCTAGGGTGGCCAACCTAGAGCACTCGCGGGAGTCCGGACGCACCGGGCTGAGAGGGAGGCTGGGACGGCCTCCGACCGTACGAACCTGATCCGGGTCATGCCGGCGAAGGGAGGGGCTGGACGCCCATGTCGCGTATTTCCAACGCATCGCACGCGCCGCACGCATCGCACACACCGCAGGCATCGCACACATCGCACGCGCCGTCAGGCACATCAGACGTCCTGGTCATCGGGGGCGGAATCATCGGTCTGGTGACGGCCTGGCGGGCCGCGCAACGCGGGTTCGCCACCACGATCGTGGACCCCGAACCGGGCGGCGGAGCGGCCCAGGTGGCGGCCGGGATGCTGGCCGCCGTCACCGAACTCCACTACGGCGAGCAGACCCTGCTCGGCCTCAACCTGGCCTCGGCCCGCCGCTATCCGGAGTTCGCCGCCGAGCTGACCGAGGCGACGGGCCACGACCTCGGCTACCGCCAGTGCGGCACGCTCGCCGTGGCACTCGACGCCGACGACCGCGCCCATCTGCGTGAACTGCACGCCCTGCAACGCCAGTCGGGCCTGGATTCGGAGTGGCTGAACGGGCGCGAATGCCGGCGCCTGGAGCCGATGCTCGCGCCGGGCGTGCGCGGAGGGCTCAGGGTCGACGGCGACCACCAGGTCGATCCGCGGCGGCTCGCCAAGGCGCTGGTCGTGGCGTGCGAGCGGGCCGGAGTGGTCTTCCACCGGGCCTGGGCCGGGCGGCTCAGCGTGGCAAGGGGCCGGGCGACGGGGATCGTCACCACCGACGGCACGGAGTTGGCCGCGGGCCAGGTCGTCCTCGCCGCGGGCAGCCTCAGCGGGCAGCTCGCGGGCGTACCGGACGACGTGCTGCCGCCGGTACGGCCGGTGAAGGGCCAGGTGCTGCGGCTGACCGTGCCGAAGCGGCACGCGCCGTTCCTGAGCCGGACCGTGCGCGCCGTCGTCCGGGGCAGCCATGTCTACCTGGTGCCGCGCGAGAGCGGCGAGCTGGTCATCGGCGCGACGAGTGAGGAACTGGGCTGGGACACGACGGTGACCGCGGGCGGCGTGTACGAACTGCTGCGTGACGCCCACGAGCTGGTCCCCGGGATCACAGAACTGCCGCTCACCGAGACCCGGGCGGGCCTGCGTCCGGGCTCCCCCGACAACGCGCCCATGCTCGGTCCGACGGAGCTGGACGGCCTGCTGCTGGCCACCGGCCATTTCCGCAACGGCGTGCTGCTCACACCCGTCACGGGCGACGCCATGGCGCACGTCCTGACCACCGGTGAACTCCCGGACGAGGCCGGTCCCTTCACTCCCAAGCGCTTCAGCACCGCCCTCACGGAGCAGCCCGCATGAACATCATCGTCAACGGTGAGCGGCAGGAGATCGCCGCGGACACCGCCCTCGACACGCTCGTCGCCGGTCTCACCACGGCCCCCTCCGGAGTCGCCGCCGCGCTCAACGAAACCGTCGTCCCGCGCGCGCAGTGGCCGAGCACGCCCCTCTCCGAGGGAGACCGCGTCGAGGTCCTCACCGCCGTCCAAGGAGGCTGACCCATGGCCGACGATCCCTTCCTCCTCGGCGGTACGTCGTTCACGTCCCGCCTCATCATGGGCACCGGCGGCGCGCCCAGCCTCGATGTGCTGGAGCGCTCGCTCGTCGCGTCCGGTACGGAGTTGACGACGGTCGCGATGCGCCGCGTCAACGCTTCGGTGCAGGGCTCGGTGCTCTCCGTGCTCGACCGGCTCGGCATCCGTGTGCTGCCGAACACGGCGGGCTGTTACACGGCCGGAGAGGCGGTCCTGACGGCCCGCCTCGCGCGCGAAGCCCTCGGCACCGACCTGATCAAGCTGGAGGTCATCGCCGACGAGCGCACGCTGCTGCCCGATCCCATCGAACTGCTCGACGCCGCGGAGACCTTGGTCGACGACGGTTTCACCGTGTTGCCGTACACGAACGACGACCCCGTTCTCGCACGGAAGCTCGAGGACGTCGGCTGCGCCGCGATCATGCCGCTCGGCTCGCCCATCGGCTCCGGGCTCGGGATCCGCAACCCGCACAACTTCCAGCTGATCGTGGAGCACGCGCGCGTCCCGGTCATTCTGGACGCCGGGGCCGGTACGGCGTCCGACGCCGCCCTCGCCATGGAGCTGGGGTGTGCGGGGGTGATGCTGGCCTCGGCGGTGACGCGGGCGCAGGAACCGGAGTTGATGGCCGCGGCGATGCGGCATGGGGTCGAGGCGGGGCGGTTGGCGCGGCTCGCGGGGCGTATTCCTCGGCGTCACTTCGCCGAGGCGTCCTCTCCCGCGGAGGGCGTGGCCCGCCTGGACCCGGAGCGGCCCGCCTTCTGACCACCGCGGGTGGATGGGGCGGGTTCGCTTTCGACTGCGGGCCCGTCGTGGCTGGTCGCGCGGTTCCCCGCGCTCCTGAAGGGGCGCGGCAGCGTCACAGGTCAGCTGCAGTCCCGCTCCGATCTCGACCGAACGGACGGGGCTGACAGTGTCGGCTCGTACACTCACCTGCGTGGATACGACCCTTCAGGACCCGTTGGTCGGGCAGGTGCTCGACGGCCGTTACCGCATCGACGCACGGGTCGCGGTCGGCGGGATGGCCACGGTCTACCGGGCTGTGGACACCCGCCTCGACCGCGTGCTCGCGCTCAAGGTGATGCATCCGACACTGGCCGCCGACGCCACGTTCGTCGACCGGTTCATCCGCGAGGCCAAGTCGGTGGCCCGGCTCGCGCACCCCAATGTGGTGCAGGTCTTCGACCAGGGCACGGACGGCGCGTACGTCTATCTCGCGATGGAGTACGTCGCCGGATGCACCCTCCGTGACGTGCTGCGCGAGCGCGGCGCGCTGCAGCCCCGGGCCGCGCTCGACATCCTGGAGCCGGTACTCGCCGCGCTCGGCGCCGCGCACCGCGCCGGGTTCGTACACCGCGACATGAAGCCGGAGAACGTCCTGATAGGGGACGACGGCCGCGTCAAGGTCGCGGACTTCGGACTCGTACGGGCCGTGGACACGGTCACCAACACGACCGGGGCCGTCCTCGGGACGGTGTCGTATCTCGCCCCGGAGCAGATCGAACACGGCACGGCCGATCCACGGGTCGACGTGTACGCGTGCGGAATCGTCCTCTACGAGATGCTGACCGGAGACCGGCCGCACTTGGGCGACTCACCCGCGCTGGTGCTCTACAAGCACCTCCACGAAGACGTCCCGCCGCCGTCGGCGGCGGTGCCCGGCATGGCCTACGCCCTGGACGAGCTGGTCGCGTCGGCGACCGCGCGCACCCCGGACGTACGCCCGCACGACGCGGTGGCGCTGCTCGCGCACGTCCGGGACGCGCGGAGCGGGCTGAGCGCCGCCCAGCTGGACGCCGTACCGCCGCAGGCCCTCGCCGTGGATCACGACAACGCCGAGGACCGTACGAGCGTGATCCCGCGCTCGCTGTCCGTGCCACGCCCGCTGCCCGTGAACGAGGACGACGGCGAGCACGGGGACGGGGGCGGGGGTGGGCGCGATCGCGCGGTTCACCACACGAGTCTCCTCGAACCGCCGCCGCCTTCCGCTCCATCACGCCGCCGCGCCCCCCGGCGCCCCCGGCGCGGGATGCTCGCGATCGTCGCCGCGGTGCTGCTGATCCTCGGTGTCGGCACGGGCGTCTGGTACATCAACTCCGGCCAGTTCACCAAGGTCCCGCCGGTGCTGACGATGACCGAGGCGAATGCGAAGCAGCGCCTCGCGAACGCCGGGCTCGATGTGAAGCAGATCAAGCGGGAGTACAGCGACACGGTCGAGCGCGGCACGGTCATCAGCAGCGACCCCAAGACGGGCGCCCGGATCCGCGACAACGACTCGGTGACGCTGACGATCTCCAGGGGCCCGGAGACCGTACGAGTACCGGATCTCAAGGGCTACAAGCTGAGCAAGGCCAAGGAGCGGCTGAAGAACGAGGGCCTGGCGGCAGGCATGATCACCAAGTCCTTCAGCGAGGACGTCCCCCGTGGCTCTGTGATCAGCACGGACCCGGGTGCGGGCACCGATCGCCGCGCCGGCTCGGCCATCGCGCTCACCGTCAGCCGGGGCAGCCCGGTGGACGTGCCCGACCTCAGGGGCGACGACCTCGCCGACGCGCGTCAGGAGCTGACGGACGCGGGCCTGAAGGTCAAGGTCGCCACCGAGCGGGTCAACTCCGAGTTCGACGCGGGCCAGGTCGCCGCGCAGACACCGGGTGACGGCCGCCAGGTGGCCACGGGCGACACCGTCACGCTGACGATCTCCAAGGGCCCGGAGATGGTCGAGGTCCCGGACGTCGTGGGTGACAAGGTCGACGACGCGAAGCGGGAGCTGGAGGACGCCGGCTTCCAGGTCAAGGAGGACCGCGGTCTGCTCGGGCTCTTCGGAGACACGGTCGAGGGCCAGTCGGTGGACGGCGGGGACACGGCACCGAAGGGCTCGACGATCACCATCGAGATCGGCTGACGTTCGCGTACCGGCGGCCGAGCGAGCGGAGCGGCCATCCGCCGCCGGACCGCCGGAGACCTCGTGACACCCTGAGCGGGTGAGCATTCAGCAGTCCCGCAACCCCGTCGGCGGCCACGTCCCCGTGGCCGGTGGCCTCGCCTCCGTAGGGCTCTCGTACGCGCGCGACCTGGCCGCCGAGACCGTTCAGGTCTTCGTCGCCAACCCGCGCGGCTGGGCGACACCGCCGGGGAACCCGCGTCAGGACGAGGAGTTCCGTGCGGCCTGCGCCGCCGGGGCGATCCCCGCCTACGTTCACGCGCCCTATCTGATCAACTTCGGCTCGCACACCGAGGCGACCGTCGAGAGGTCGGTGGAGTCGCTGCGGCACTCGCTCCGCCGCGGGCGCGAGATCGGAGCGCTGGGAGTCGTCGTGCACACCGGTTCGGCGACCGGCGGGCGGGAACGGGCGGTCGCGCTGAAGCAGGTACGCGCGTACATGCTGCCGCTGCTCGACGAGCTGACCCACGACGACGACCCGTACCTCCTGCTCGAGTCGACCGCCGGGCAGGGCGCCTCGCTCTGTTCCCGCACCTGGGACTTCGGGCCGTACTTCGAGGCCCTCGACGGCCACCCGAAGCTGGGCGTCTGCCTGGACACCTGCCACATCTTCGCGGCGGGTCATGACCTCACCGGGCCCTCAGGAATGCACCAGACCCTCGACCTGCTGGTGGAGACCGTCGGCGAGGGGCGTCTGAAGCTGATCCACGCCAATGACTCCAAGGACGTGGTCGGCGCCCACAAGGACCGCCACGAGAACATCGGCGCCGGCCACATCGGCGAGGACCCCTTCCGTGCCCTGATGACCCACCCCGCCACGGAGGGCGTACCGCTGATCATCGAGACGCCCGGCGGGAAGGAAGGGCACGCGATGGACGTGGAACGGCTCAAGAAGCTCCGCGACGCCTGACCCAGGCCGGAAGCTCCGAAGACCTCGCGTACCTCCGGCAGAACTCGTGTACCTCCGGCAGCGGGCACGCCTCTTGAGGGAATACCCCTAGGGGGTATATGGTTACCGCAGTGGCAGGAACCGCTACCGGGCCTTTGGGGGCTACTCATGCAGCACGACACGCACGACACGAATGCCGAGCACGCGCAGCACGGGAACACCCACGAGGGGCACGCGCACGACGCGCACGCACACGGCATGGGCAAGGTCAGCTGGTCCATGGCCGCACAGGCGACCCTCCACTGCCTCACCGGGTGCGCCATCGGCGAGGTGCTCGGCATGGTGATCGGCACCGCGCTGGGCTGGGGCAACATGCCGACGATGATCCTGGCGATCGTGCTGGCGTTCTTCTTCGGCTACTCGCTCACGCTGCGCGGCGTGCTCAAGGCCAACGTCGGACTGAAGGCCGCGATCCGGGTCGCCCTCGCCGCGGACACCCTCTCCATCACCGTGATGGAACTCATCGACAACGGCGTGATCGCCTTCTGGCCGGGTGCGATGGACGCCCATCTCGCGGACGCGATGTTCTGGTGGGTCCTGGCCATCGCACTGGCAGCCGCCTTCGTGATCACCCTGCCCGTGAACAAGTGGATGATCGGCCGCGGCAGGGGCCACGCGGTGGTGCACCAGTACCACCACTGACGCACGGGCACCGACGCGGGGGGAAGACGACAGGAATCAGAGCTCGGGGCCGTCCCCGGGCTCTTCCTGGTACGAGTAGCGCTGCTCACGCCAGGGATCGCCGAGGTTGTGATAGCCGCGCTCCTCCCAGAAGCCACGGCGGTCGGCGGTCATGTACTCAACGCCCCGGACCCACTTGGGACCCTTCCAGGCGTACAGATGGGGCACCACCAGGCGCAGCGGAAAACCGTGCTCCGCGGTGAGCAGCTCGCCGTCCTTGTGGGTGGCGAAGATCGTGCGCTCCGACGCGAAGTCGGCGAGGCGAAGGTTCGAGCTGAAGCCGTACTCGGCCCAGACCATCACATGGGTGACGCTGGGCGCGGGCGGCGCGATCTCCAGGATCGTACGGGCCGGAATGCCGCCCCACTCGGCGCCGACCATGCTGAACTTCGTCACGCAGTGCAGATCGGCCACGACCGTGGCGTACGGCAGGGCCGAGAACTCCTCATGGTTCCAGCAGTGCTTCTCGCCGTCGGCGGTCGCGCCGAAGACCCTGAATTCCCAGCGCTCGGGGCGGAACTTGGGTACGGGTCCGTAGTGCGTGACCGGCCAGCCGCGTTGCAGTCGCTGTCCTGGCGGAAGCTGTGACTGTGCCGCGTCTCCAGATTCGCGCTCCACCGGCTGCCCCATACCTCCATCCTGACAGACCAATGACGGTGCAGATGACCAGGCCTGTCCCGATTCGGGCAACTCCTACTAAGCCTGCACTTACTGGACCAGCCCTCGGCGCCGATGCAATCATGCGCGGCATCCTGCCAGTCCCCCCGCTTGGAAGGAGCCTTTGCGATGCAGGGCGACCCCGAGGTCATTGAATTCCTCAACGAGCAGCTGACCGCCGAGCTCACCGCGATCAACCAGTACTTCCTGCACGCGAAGATGCAGGAGAACTTCGGCTGGACCAAGCTCGCGAAGTACACGCGGGCCGAGTCCTTCGACGAGATGAAGCACGCGGAGGTGCTCACCGACCGGATTCTCTTCCTGGAGGGCCTGCCGAACTACCAGCGGCTCTTCCATGTCCGGGTCGGGCAGACGGTCACGGAGATGTTCCAGGCGGACCGGCAGGTCGAGGTCGAGGCGATCGACCGCCTCAGGCGCGGGATCGAGGTGATGCGGAACAAGGGCGACATCACGTCCGCGAACATCTTCGAGTCGATCCTCGCGGACGAGGAGCATCACATCGACTATCTGGACACCCAGCTGGAGCTGGTGGAGAAGCTCGGCGAGGCGCTCTACATCGCCCAGCTCATCGAGCAGCCCGACAGCTGAGCGGCGATCTCCGAGCCGGTGATCTCCGAGCGGTGATCTTCGAGCCGCGGCCCAGGGGCGGCAGGAGCGGGAGCGGGACTAGGCCGCTTCGCGCAGCGCCTCGTCCAGCTCGGCGGCCTCCGCGATCTCCGAAACCTCCGCGACCCCGGTCAGAACAGGCATGCCCTGGTCGGCCGGCTCACGGCGGGGGCAGGCGGACCGGCCCAGCAGCGCCTGAATACGCCGGACGCAGGAGCCGCAGTCGGTGCCCGCCTTGCAGGCCGACGCGATCTGGCGGGGAGTGCAGGCGCCGTCCGCCGCGTGCTTCTTCACCTGCGCCTCGGTGACCCCGAAGCAGTTGCAGACGTACACGCGGTTCACCTCCTGGGCGGAATTCGTAGGCGCCATCCCGACTTTTCGGTGAGGCTAACCTAACCTTACCCGCCGCGGGAAGGCCGCAAAAGGGCGAGGGGCGCGGATCGTATGTGATCCGCGCCCCACCGCTTGCTTCTGTGCAACCACCGGCGAACACCGGTCCGCCACTGGCGGCGCTACTGGCGGCGCTACTGGTCGCGGTACATCTCCGCCACCAGGAACGCCAGGTCCAGGGACTGGCTGCGGTTCAGGCGCGGGTCGCAGGCCGTCTCGTAGCGCTGGTGCAGGTCGTCGACGAAGATCTCGTCGCCGCCGCCCACGCACTCGGTGACGTCGTCACCGGTGAGCTCGACGTGGATGCCGCCCGGGTGGGTGCCCAGCTCCTTGTGGACCTCGAAGAAGCCCTTCACCTCGTCCAGCACGTCGTCGAAGCGGCGGGTCTTGTGACCCGAGGCCGCCTCGAAGGTGTTGCCGTGCATCGGGTCCGTGACCCAGGCCACCGTGGCACCCGAGGCGGTGACCTTCTCGACCAGCTCGGGCAGCTTGTCGCGGACCTTGTCTGCGCCCATGCGGACGATGAAGGTCAGCCGGCCCGGCTCACGGTCGGGGTCGAGACGCTCGACGTACTCCAGCGCGTCCTCGGCCGTCGTCGTCGGGCCAAGCTTGATCCCTATCGGGTTGCGGATCTTCGAGGCGAACTCGATGTGCGCGTGGTCCAGCTGCCGGGTGCGCTCACCGATCCACACCATGTGCGCCGAGACGTCGTACAGCTGCCCGGTGCGCGAGTCGACGCGGGTCAGCGCCGACTCGTAGTCGAGCAGCAGCGCCTCGTGCGAGGAGTAGAACTCGACGGTCTTGAACTCCTCCGGGTCGGCCCCGCAGGCGTGCATGAAGTTCAGCGCCTGGTCGATCTCGCGAGCCAGCTGCTCGTAGCGCTGCCCGGACGGGGACGACTTCACGAAGTCCTGGTTCCAGGCGTGCACCTGACGCAGGTCGGCGTAGCCGCCGGTGGTGAAGGCACGGACCAGGTTCAGCGTGGAGGCGGAGGCGTGGTACATCCGCTTCAGCCGCTCGGGGTCCGGCACCCGGGCCGCCTCGGTGAACTCGAAGCCGTTGACGGAGTCGCCGCGGTACGTCGGCAGCGTCACGCCGTCGCGGGTCTCGGTCCCCTTGGAGCGCGGCTTGGAGTACTGGCCGGCGATGCGGCCCACCTTCACGACCGGCACGGAGGCCGCGTACGTGAGGACGGCGCCCATCTGGAGCAGGGTCTTGAGCTTGTTGCGGATGTGGTCGGCCGACACGCCGTCGAAGGCCTCGGCGCAGTCGCCGCCCTGCAGCAGGAACGCCTCGCCCTTGGCGACGGCTCCCATCCGGGCGCGCAGCTGGTCGCACTCGCCCGCGAAGACGAGCGGCGGATACGACTCGAGGTCCGCGATCACTGCGCGCAGAGCCTCGGTGTCGGGGTACTCGGGCTGCTGCGCCGCGGGCAGGTCTCGCCAGGTGTTGCCAGCGCTCGCGCTGGACTTAGCGTTCACGGTCACGTCGTCCACATTACGGGGTCATGTCGGGCGTCCAGCCGTCTGCTCATCAATTGAGACAGCCGACGCTCGACCGGAGCGGCAGGTTCCGGAGCACGCCCCCGAGAAGCCCTGCGCAGCGGGCGGGGCATGGGGTAGGGTGCGGCGCATGTTCGCGCACAGCAACCAGACCTGGTGGTGGACCGCTCGTCCGGCGGCCCACTGACTGCGCGTATCCAGACATCGCGAAGGCCGCCCGAGGGGCGGCCTTCACTGTTTCCACCAGCAGGTTTCCGAACCAGCCGGACACGGGCCGTTCCTCCCTCCCACGAAGGAAGGAACCCCATGCTCATCGCTCAGCTCCTGGCCGATCACCGGCCCTTCGCCCTGCTGCGCCGCCGTACCCCCGGCCACGACCACCACACCGTCGAAGTCCTGGTCGGCCCGGTCACCCCGTACGAACGGCTCGCCGACATCCCCGACGAGGGCCTGGCCCTCATCCCCTTCCGCCAGATCCGCGAGCGCGGCTTCGACGTCCGCGACGACGGCACGCCCCTCGCCGTACTGACCGCCGAGGAGCGGTACGAACTCCCGCTGGAACAAGCCCTGTCGGAGCTGCCGTCGCACGAAGTGCGCGTCGAGGGCGGGGCTTTCGACGTCACCGACGACAGATACGCGGAGATCGTCGGGCGCGTCCTGAGCGAGGAGATCGGCGAGGGCGAGGGCGCGAACTTCGTCATCCGGCGGACGTACGAGGGCGACATCCCGGGGTTCGGCAGGGCCGACGCGCTCGCCCTGTTCCGCCGGCTGCTCGTCGGCGAGCGGGGGGCCTACTGGACCTTCGTGGTGCACACAGGAGAGCGGACGCTCGTCGGGGCCAGCCCTGAGGTGCACGTCCGGATGTCCGGCGGGACGGTCGTGATGAACCCCATCAGCGGGACGTATCGCTATCCGGCCGAGGGGCCGACCCCCGAGGACCTGCTGGACTTCCTCGCCGACGGCAAGGAGATCGAGGAGCTCTCCATGGTCGTCGACGAGGAGCTCAAGATGATGTGCACCGTCGGCGACATGGGCGGGGTCGTCATCGGGCCGCGGCTGAAGGAGATGGCCCACCTCGCCCACACGGAATACGAGTTGCGGGGCCGCTCCTCGCTCGACGTGCGCGACGTCCTGCGCGAGACCATGTTCGCGGCGACCGTGACCGGGTCGCCCGTGCAGAACGCGTGCCGGGTGATCGAGCGGTACGAACCCCTCGGGCGGGACGGTGTTGGGCGCGGGTACTACGCGGGGGCGCTGGCGCTCCTCGGCCGGGACACGGGCGGGGCGCAGACACTGGACTCCCCCATCCTGATCCGTACCGCCGACATTGACGCGAGCGGCCGCCTGAAGGTGCCGGTGGGCGCCACGCTGGTACGGGGATCGGTTCCCGAGAGCGAGGTCGCCGAGACGCACGCCAAGGCGGCGGGGGTGCTGGCCGCGCTGGGGGTACGTCCTGGCCGCCAGGACACGGACGGCGTTCGGCCGAGGCTGGCGGACGACCCGCGGGTGCGGGCGGCGCTCGACGGGCGCCGTGCCTCGCTCGCGCCGTTCTGGCTGCGGATGCAGGAGCGGGCGGCCGAGTTGGAGGGGCATGCCCTGGTCGTCGACGGCGAGGACACCTTCACCGCGATGTTGGCGCATGTGCTGCGCTCGTCGGGGCTGGAGGTGACCGTGCGGCGGTACGACGCTCCGGGGCTGCGGGAGGCCGTCCTCGCGCACGAGGGGCCGCTGATCCTCGGCCCCGGTCCGGGCGATCCCTCGGACACGACCGATCCCAAGATGGCCTTCCTGCGCGGTCTCGCCGCCGAGGTGATCCGCGGGCACCGTCACCAAGTGCTCGGCGTCTGCCTCGGTCATGAGCTGATCGCGGCAGAGCTGGGCCTGGAGATCGTACGGAAGGACGTCCCGTACCAGGGTGCCCAGACGGACATCGACCTCTTCGGGCGGACGGAGACCGTCGGCTTCTACAACAGCTTCGTGGCGTACTGCGACGACGAGACCGCGACGGGGCTGGCCGCCCGTGACGTGGAGGTGAGCCGCAGCGGCGCCGGGGAGGTGCATGCGCTGCGCGGGCCCGGGTTCGCCGGCGTCCAGTTCCACCCGGAGTCGGTGCTGAGTCTCAACGGCGCGGCTGTCGTACGGGAGTTGATCGGCGGGTTGCGGGGCGCCGACACGTTCCGGCCCGCCGTGTAGTGGGGGATGTTCTTCGCCCCCGCCGCCCCTACCCTCCCCCAAGCTCTCGGCTTCGCTCGAGCAGGGGGGACCCCCATCATCCCGTACCTGGGGGCTCCGCCCCCAGACCCCCGTATCGGCCTGAACGGCCTCGTCCTCAAACGCCGGACGGGCTGATTCTCAGCCCGTCCGGCGTTTGAGGAGCGGGGGCGGCGGGGGCGAAAACCCCCGGCCTCAGCCGAAGAAGACGCCGACCTCCTTGTACAGCTTCGGGTCCACCGTCTTCAGGCGGGCCGTGGCGTCCGCGATCGGGACGCGGACGATGTCGGTGCCGCGCAGGGCGACCATCTTGCCGAAGTCGCCGTCGCGGACGGCCTCGATGGCGTGCAGACCGAACCGGGTGGCGAGCCAGCGGTCGAAGGCGCTGGGAGTGCCACCGCGCTGGATATGACCGAGGACCGTCGTACGGGCCTCCTTGCCGGTGCGCTTCTCGATCTCCTTGGCCAGCCACTCACCGATCCCGGACAGCCGGACGTGTCCGAAGTCGTCCAGCGACTCGTCCTTGAGGACCACGTCCCCGTCCTGCGGCTTCGCTCCCTCGGAGACCACCACGATCGGCGCGTACGAGGCCTTGAAGCGGGACGTGACCCAGGCGCAGACCTGGTCGAGGTCGAAGGGCTGCTCGGGGATGAGGATGACGTTCGCGCCGCCCGCGAGCCCGGAGTGGATCGCGATCCAGCCCGAGTGCCGGCCCATGACCTCGACGACGAGGACGCGCATATGCGACTCGGCGGTGGTGTGGAGGCGGTCGATGGCCTCCGTGGCGATGTTGACGGCCGTGTCGAAGCCGAAGGTGTAGTCGGTGGCCGAGAGATCGTTGTCGATGGTCTTGGGTACGCCGACGCAGGGGACGCCGTGGTCGTCCGAGAGAGTGGCGGCGAACCCGAGGGTGTCCTCGCCGCCGATCGCGATCAGCGCGTCGACCTCCTGCTTCGCGAGGTTCTCCTTGATCCGGCGGACGCCGTTCTCGGCCTTGAGGGGGTTGGTGCGCGAGGAGCCGAGGATGGTGCCGCCACGGGGCAGGATGCCGCGCACGGCCGGGATGTCGAGCTGAATGCTGTCGCCCTCGAGCGGACCACGCCAGCCGTCCCGGAAGCCGGTGAAGTCATAGCCGTACTCCTGTACGCCCTTGCGCACGATGCCCCGGATGACGGCGTTGAGTCCGGGGCAGTCGCCGCCTCCGGTCAGTACTCCGACCCGCATGGAAATGTCCCTTCGCCGCGGTTGCCTGGTAACGCTCACGCTAATCGTGATCCAGGTCACTCAGGCAGGGAAGGGGAGGTCAATTCTGGTGAATTGTGTGGGCGTTGATCATCCGCCTTCACTCGAAGGTGTAGCGCGGACAACTGGGTTTACGCGTGTTCACTCGTCGTCGAGACCGCGTTCTATCGCGTACCGCACCAGCTCCACGCGGTTGTGCAGCTGGAGCTTGCCCAGGGTGTTCTGGACATGGTTCTGCACGGTGCGGTGGGAGATGACGAGGCGCTCGGCTATCTGCTTGTAGCTCAGCCCCTTGGCGACCAGGCGCAGCACCTCGGTCTCGCGGTCGGTGAGCTGCGGGGCCTTGGGCCCGTCGGCTCCCGGGGCGGGGGCCGGCTCGGAGGCCAGGCGGCGGTACTCACCGAGGACCAGGCCCGCGAGGCCGGGCGTGAAGACGGGGTCACCGACAGCCGTGCGGCGCACCGCGTCGATCAGCTCCTCCGTGGAGGCCGACTTGAGCAGATAGCCGGTGGCTCCGGACTTGACCGCCTCCAGGACGTCGGCGTGCTCGCCGCTCGCGGAGAGGACCAGGACACGCAGGGCGGGATTGCCTCCGACGAGTTCCTTGCAGACCTGGACGCCGGGCTTGGCGGGCAGGTTGAGGTCGAGCACGAGGACATCGGGGCCGGCGGCCTGGGCCCGGCGCACCGCCTGCTCGCCGTCGCCCGCCGTGGCGACCACGTCGAAGCCGGACTCGCTCAGGTCCCGGGCGACCGCGTCCCGCCACATGGGGTGATCGTCCACCACCATGACCTTGATCGGGCCCCGCTGCTCACTCATCACCACTCCACCTTCGCCATGGCTTCCCTCGCCTCTGTCATCGCCGGCCCGCCTCCACCACGGACCCCGGACTCCGCCGTCGTCGTCATCGCGCCCCTGAATCTTTCGGCACCTTGAGTTCGACCTCGGTGCCCTGGCCCGGGATCGAGATCAGGTCGGCTGTGCCGCCGATGTCGCGGAGCCGGCCACGGATGGACAGGGCCACACCGAGGCGGCCCTCGCCCTCGGCCTGGGCCAGGCGGCCCTCCGGGATGCCCGGGCCGTCGTCGCGTACGGTCACGATCACCGCGTCCGGCTCGTCCTCGACGAGGATCCAGGCGCGGGCGTCCTCGCCGGCGTGCCGGTGGACGTTGTCGAGGGCGGCACCGACAGCGGCCGCCAGCTCCTTCGCCGCGGCCGGGGCGAGCGGCACGGGGGCGCCCGGCTCGGAGAAGGTCACCTTCGCGGTGGCGTACGGGGCGAGCAGCGCGCGCAGGTCGCAGGGGCCGTCCTCGTCGGACTCGTCGGGCTCGTCCACCGCACGCACCACCGCCCCCTGGGCCGCGTCCTCAGAGATCCGGGAGGCCGGCAGTCCGCCCGAGACCAGCGTGCGCAGCGCCACCTCCTGCTCGCCCGCCATACGGCCCAGCTCCGCGGCGTCGCCGCCGAGCGCGGAGCCGCGCCGCTGCACCATGGCGAGCACCTGGAGGACGCCGTCGTGGATGTCGCGGGCCAGCCGCTCCCGTTCGCGCGTCGCGGCCTCGATCTCCAGGGCGCGGGCGAGGGTGCGCTCGGAGGCGCGGGCGACCTCGACGACGTACCCGATGGCGATGGACGCGACCCAGACGAGCAGCACGTTGTGGAGCGTGTCCTGGCTGAGGGCCTGGCGCTGCACGACGTTGGCGATGCCGACCAGCGTCGACGCGAAGGCGGCCCAGCGCCAGCCGCCCTTGATCGCGTACGCCAGGACCGCGCCCGCGGTCCATATCGACGGCAGCGTGGGGCCACCGCCCACGATCCGGTCGTGGGAGTCCGCGACCGGGGTGAGCAGGATGCCAGTGAGCGCGACGGTCAGGTCGGCGGCGAGGAACGGCTTGGTGCAGCTCGCCGCGCCCGCGACCTTGGGCAGGGTCGCCAGGGTCCACACGAAGAGCACGGCGAGGTAGGCGATGGCCACTTGGGGCCGCGCGAACTTGTCGTACGCGGAGACGAAGAGCCCGATCGCGTAGCACATCGTCAGTACGCGGTAGGCGGTGAGCGCGCGCCACAGCGGCTGCTCGACCGACATCCTCATGACTCTCTCGCGCTTGGCCATGTCCCCCATCCCCCCACCCCAGACGGACGCGTCTAGGAGCCGGACCGTTCCTGCTCGCCCTTGTCGCCCTTGCCGTCCTTGTTGTCCCTATCGGCCGAATTGTCGGCCGTCTTCTCGGCTTCCTTGCGCGCCTGACCGGCCTGCTTCTGGGCCTGCTTCTCCGCCTTCGCCGCCTCCGCGATCTGCCGTTTGGCGGCGGTCGCGTAGATGTCGACGTACTCCTGGCCGGAGAGCTTCATGATTTCGTACATGACCTCGTCGGTCACGGCACGCAGCACGAACCGGTCGTGTTCCATGCCCTGGTAGCGACTGAAGTCCAGCGGCTTTCCGATGCGGATGCCCGGGCGCATCAGCTTCGGGAGGACCTTGCCGGGCGGCTGGATCTTCTCGGTGTCGATCATGGCGACCGGAATGACCGGCGCGCCGGTGGCGAGCGCCACGCGCGCGAGGCCGCCGGGCTTGCCCCGGTAGAGGCGGCCGTCGGGCGAGCGCGTGCCCTCGGGGTAGATACCGAACAGCTCGCCGCGCTCGATGACGTCGATACCGCTCTTGATCGCCGCCTCACCCGCGCCACGCGCTCCGGAGCGGTCCACCGGCAACTGACCGACCCCCTTGAAGAAGGCGGCGGTCATCCGGCCCTTGATGCCGGGCGTCGTGAAGTACTCGGCCTTCGCGATGAAGGTCACCTTGCGGTCCAGGACCGCGGGCAGGAAGAACGAGTCCGAGAACGACAGGTGATTGCTCGCCAGGATGGCGGCGCCCTCGGCGGGAATGTGCTCGAGGCCTTCCACCCAGGGCCTGAAGGCGAGCTTCAGGGGCCCTCCGATGGAAAACTTCATTGCGCCGTAGATCACCCGAGTGCCTCCTGTGTCCGTAGATCAGACCTTAACCCGGAGCGCTGCCAATGGGCCCGACGGCCCTGGTCGGTGTCAGTGCCGTCGCGTACGGTGAAGTACGCCTCGAAGTCTCGGGGTGATCGTCGCGTCGCCCCTTTCCGATGAACAGGAGACCGAAGGTGCCGGTCCTTCCTGGAGCCGAGCCGTACCGCCACGAGGGCGGAGAGGTGGGTGTCCTCCTCTGTCACGGCTTCACCGGTTCCCCGCAGCCGCTGCGCCCCTGGGCGGAGCATCTGGCGGAGCGCGGTCTGACGGTCTCGTTGCCGCTGCTGCCGGGCCACGGCACACGCTGGGAGGACATGCGGCTCACCGGCTGGCAGGACTGGTACGCGGAGGTGGACCGCGAGCTGCGCGCCCTGCGTGAGCGCTGCACCCGGGTCTTCGTCTTCGGGCTGTCCATGGGCGGCGCGCTCGCGCTGCGGCTCGCGGCCAAGTACGGGGAAGAGGTCAGCGGCATCGTCGTCGTCAACCCGGCGAACAAGGTGCACGGCCTGTCGGCGCGTGCCCTCCCGGTACTCAGGCACTTCGTGCCTACGACGAGGGGCATCACCAGCGACATCGCGAAGGACGGCGAGGTCGAAGTCGGCTACGACCGGGTGCCGCTGCAGGCCGCGCACTCCCTGCGGAACTTCTTCCGGCTGGTCGACGGCGAACTGCCGCAGGTCACGCAGCCGATGCTGCTTCTGCACAGCGTCCAGGACCATGTCGTACCGCCCGCCGACTCGGCGCGCGTCCTCGGCCGGGTGTCTTCCACGGACGTCACGGAGATCCTGCTGGAACAGAGCTACCACGTGGCGACGTTGGACCACGACAGGGAGCGGATTTTCGAGGAGAGCTTCGCCTTCGTCGACCGGATCACGGCCGGCCCGGGCAAGGAGGCCGAGTCGGGACGGGCGGACGAGGCCGACGGGACAGACGAGGCCGACGGGACAGACGAGGCGGACGGGACAGACAGGGTGGATCAGGTGGGTCAGGTGGGTCAGCAGGAAGGGACGGCCACTGGTGGCTGAGCACGACGCGGACCGCGAGCCCGACGAGAAGGACGCGCCGACCGGCGAGGAGCAGGGCCCGTCGTTCGATGAGGATGCCGCGTGGGCGGCGATCGTCGCCGGGTACGGCGAGGAGCCGCCGGACCCGCCCGGCGCCAAGCCCTTCAAGTCGGTGGAGGACCTGGCACTCCTGGACCCGAAGACCAACGACCCCAAGCCCAAGGACACCGAGGACACGAAGGGCGCCAGGGACTCCAGGAGCGCCAAGGACTCCGAGGACACCGAAGCGGACGCCGAGGACTCCGCTTCGGAAGACGAGCCCGCGTCCGGAAAGCCGCTCGGCAGCTCCGTCGCCTTCGCGCCCGGCGTCGCGGGTCCCCGTGACTACAGCACGCCCGAGCCCGCCGAGGACGACTTCGACGAGGACGACGAGGGCCACTTCGTGCCGCCCGAGCCGCCCCCGCTGCCCACCGCGGACACCACGGCCAAGTTCGCCTGGCTCGCCGTGCTCGGCGGCCCGATCCTGCTCCTGCTCGCCGTCCTGCTCGGCTGGAACATGACCTGGTGGCTGACCACCCTCGGCATCGGCGGCTTCCTCGGCGGCTTCGTCACGCTGGTCGTCCGGATGCGCCCCGACGACGAGGACGACGACGACCCGGGACGCGGCGCCGTGGTCTGACGCCTCGCAGTGCACCGGCGCCCTCCGACACTCCGGTCGCCCCAATGGCCCTAGGCGACGGGAATTCTCAGGGCGGCCAGCACCGGCAGGTGATCCGTGGCCGCCCGCAGATCGGCCTCGGTGACTCCCGGGACGGCGCGAGGCACGCCGCAGCCGAGAACCTCGATGCCCTTCGTGGCGAAGATCGCGTCGATGCGCTGGTGGGGGTCCGTCGGCGTCGAGGTGTACTCGGCACCCCAGGGAGCGGCCACCCAGCAGTCCTGAAGACTGGCGGCGAGGCGCCGGAACGTGCGCCCGTTCGGCCGTTCGTTGAGGTCGCCGCCCGCGATCGCGTACGGGACGTCGAGCGCGGCCAGCCGGTCGAGGAGCATGCCGCCCTGCTCGTACCGCTCGTCCTTCTGCAACGACAGATGACAGCTCAGTACGCCGACCCGCGCGCCCCCGAAACGTACGACCGCCGTGGCGAATCCGCGCCGGTGCAGACCCGGCGTGAGCGGCAGCAGTACGTCCTCGGTCCGCTCGATCGTCGCGCGGAGCGAACAGAGCAGCGCGGGCCCCGACGCGGTGGCCCCACCCGACAGGATCACCTGCCCCGACGCGGCGGCGAGGCGGGCAAGTTTCTTGCGCCAGCGGAAGAAGCGCGGCGCCTCCTGGACCAGTACGAGGTCGGGTTCGCAGGCGCTGATCACCCGGGCGAGGGCGGCGGTGTCGTCGCGCATCGAGCGGATGTTGTAGCTCAGCACCCGGATGACGGCCGAACCGTCCGGCTCGGTACGGGCGTTGGGCAGCGGGGTCGTCGCCATGCCGATCAAGATACGCCGCAATTTTTCCGGCGCGGTGCTTCTCCGAGGCGCTGCGGCCGGTGTCGAGAGCACGAGCGTGCTCGCGCTCTCGACACCGGAACGCCGCTTCGGTTCACTCGCCGGTGCCGCCCGACGGCGGACCGGTGCCGCCCGAAGGCGGGGTCTCACATGATCGGGTCCGGCTCCCGAGCCAGGTCCGCGGCGCCGACCAGGCCCGCCTCATTGCCGAGCTGGGCGGCGATGACGTCGGCGACGGGGCGCCAGTTGCCGCCGACGAGCCAGCGCCGGTAGGACTTGCGGATCGGGTCGAGGACCAGCTCGCCCTCGTCCGAGAGACCGCCGCCGACGATGAACGCGGAAGGGTCGAAGAGCGAGGCCAGGTCGGCGAGTCCGGCGCCGGCCCAGCGGGCCAGCTCGCGGTAGGAGTCCACCGCCACCGGGTCGCCCTGTCTCGCCGCCATCGAGATGTGCTTGCCCTCGATGCCGTCGGGGGTGCCGTCCCCGAGCGAGAGCAGGAGCTCCGCGTTCTCGGGCGTCGCGTTGGCCCTCTGTTTCGCGTACCGGACGAGGGCGCGCCCGGAGGCGTACTGCTCCCAGCAGCCCTGACTGCCGCAGCCGCACAGCAGACCGTCCGGGACCATCCGGATGTGGCCGAACTCGGCGGCGACGCCGAAGTGGCCCCGGCGCAGCTTGTTGCCGATGATGATGCCGCCGCCCAGGCCGGTGCCCAGGGTGATGCAGATGACGTTGCGGTGGCCCTTGCCTCCGCCGAACTTGTACTCGCCCCAGGCGGCCGCGTTCGCGTCGTTCTCCACGACGACGGGCAGGCCCACCCGGCGCTCGACCTCTTGCTTCAGCGGCTCCTGCCGCCAGTCGATGTTCGGCGCGAAGTAGACCGTGGAGCGCTGACGGTTGACGTATCCGGCGGCGCCGATGCCCACGCCCACGATCTCGTGCCCGGCCCGGGCACCCTCGACGGCAGCGGCGATGGCGTCCACGATGGCCTGCGGCGTGTTGGGGGTCGGTACCTTGAAGGTCGAGAGGATGTTGCCTTCCTCATCGACCACGCCGGCCGCGATCTTCGTGCCGCCGATGTCGACGCCGATGGTGAGTCCCATGAATCCCTCAGTTCCGGTCGAGCCCCGCTACGGCCAACCGTACCCGAGCGGCTTCAGTCCAGGTCGATGTGTTCCCCGGGACCGGACTCCTCGCCGGGCCCCTCGGGGCCGGAGTCGCGGGTCCAGCGTCGCTCCTGGGCCTCGACCGCGGAGCGGTACGCGGCCAGCAACTCGGAGCCGGCCGCGGCGAGGTGGTCGAAGACGTCGGGGTTGCGCTCTATGACGGGCTCGACGGCGGCCTTGGCCTGCTGCACCACCTGGTTCACCATCTGCTGGGCGGCGCCGCCTGCCACCGCGCCGAACAGCGGCGACTGCAGGCCGGACAGCCTGTCGGCGACGGTGTCGACCAGCTTGCGCAACTCCTCGGCGGCCGACCCCGGGGGCCGGCCGTACTGGCCGCGGCGGCGGGCCTTCTCCGCGGCGAGGTCCTCCGCGCACGCCTTGGCCCAGGCATCGGCGTCGGTCGCACGCTCCCCCGGGTCCCCGGCTTCGCTCGACCAGCGGGGACCCCCACCGTCGAGCGCGTCCTCCGAGGCGTCGGACGTGGGGCGCTCATCGCTCATGGCGGACTCCAAGCATTGGCTCTGTACCACTCGACGTTACCCGAACGGGGGGACGCCGTTCACCGTGCCCGCGCCCATGGATCGGGACTCGGCCACCGGCCCCAGGGGAGCGGGCCCCGGCCTGACTCGACCCGGACCAGGCCGAACCCGGCCGGACGCACGGCGGGACGTGGTCACCCGTCCTGCGGCCACAGGGCCGGGTCGGGTGCGAAACGGATGCGCAGTTCGCCGTCGCGCAGGGCGGCGCCGTCCACGGTGCAGCGGCGCAGGGCCGACGGGAGCGGGACGATCCGGCGGAACTGCCCGGCGGTGACGACGACTTCGTCACCGCGCCGGATGAGCTCGAGCTCCTCGCGTACGGCGCCGGGGAGCGGGATGTGCCATACGAGGACTCGGCCGACGCCGTCGTCGGCGAGCCGGTCGGCCACCGTCCACGCGACGGGCGGCGGGACGTCGCCGACTCCGGGCACGGGGAGCTCGGCGAGATCGTCCGTGCCGCGCGGATCGCGGCCGAGATGCGGGACCTCACAGACGTCGTACGTCTCGCGCCACTCGTCCAGGGCCTTGCCCTGCTGGGCCGCGAGGGCCGCGAGCCAGGTGTCGGGGGACGCGTCGGGCAGGACCCGGTTCGCGACCAGGGCATCGGCGCGCAGGCCGCGCAGCGCGAGGCCGGTGGTGGCGGTGCGTACGGCGTCGGTGCCGGCCGGGCCCGGCTCGGCGACCAGGCGTACGGTCGTCGCCCGGTCCGCCATGACCGCCTCGACGGCGCCCAGTTCGAGGTCCCAGCGGGCGGCCGTCTCGTACAGCCAGTCCGCGGGCATCGGGACACCGGCGAGCCGGCCGAGGACGGGGCGCAGGGCGCGCGCCGCCTGGCGCTCCGCGGGCAGCAGGCGGCGGAGATAGCGGCGCAGCTGTTCGGGGAGCGCGAGCAGGGCGAGTGCCTGCGGGGCGGGAGGCAGGTCGACGACCAGCAGGTCGTGCGTCTCGGCCGTCGCCGCGTCGCGCATGGCGCGCAGCAGGGCGAGTTCCTCGGCACCGGGGAGCGGGGTGAGTTCCTCGGATTCGAGGCGGGTGGCACCCAGCAGGTCCAGGGCGGAGGCCGCGCGGTCCTGGAAGGCGAGGAGGTCCTCCCGGAAGCTGTCCGTGGCGTCGGGACGCCAGGCCGTCAGCCCCGGGGCGACTTCGACGGGTTCCCGGCCGGTGGGCGTGCCGAGGACGGCGCCGAGGCTGTCGGTCAGGTCCGCGCTCAGTACGAGCGTGCGGGTGCCCTGGCGGGCGGCCTTCACGGCGGTGGTGGCGGCGACCGTGGTGCGGCCGCTGCCGCCGGGGCCTGTGATCAGGATGGTGCGCATACGCTCCGCTCGGGGGGTACTTACGGTTGAGCCGTTTTGCAGCGGCGCCCGGTGTTGTCGGGCTGTGCCCACCCTCCCCCAAGCTCTCGGCTTCGCTCGAGCAGGGGGGACCCCCATCGCCCTGCGGAACGACTGCCCACAGCGGTAGCGGAACGGGTGCCCACAGCGGTAGCCGGCGGTAGGCAGCGGTGGCTACTCGCCCCCGGCCTCCACCCTCTTCTTCAGGCCCGCCAGGGCCCGGTCGATGATGACCTTCTCCGCCTTGCGCTTGATCATGCCGAGCATGGGGATCTTGACGTCGACCGTCAGCTGGTACGTGACCTCGGTCGCGCCCGCCCCTGCGGGCTTGAGAATGTACGAGCCGTCGAGTGACCGCAGCATCTGGGACTTGACGAGAGTCCAGGAGACCTCGTGGTCGCCGGTCCAGGTGTAGGCCAGGGTCTGGTCGTCCTTGATGGCGCCGGCGTCCATGACGAGGCGCACCTGCTCGGCGCGGCCCTGGTCGTCGAGGGCGAGTACCTCCGCCTCCTTCACCTCGCCGGTCCAGTCCGGGTAGCGCGCGAAGTCGGCGATCACCCCCATGACATCGGCCGGTGCCGCCTCGATCGTGATGCTCGAGCTGGTGTATTCCGCCATCGCCGTGGCTCCTCCAGATGCGGTCCGGAAAGGGGGTACTTCTCAGGTCTTACCTGTGGATTCAGCGTGAAGGCTACCGCGCGGAGGGCGACTGACCATCCTCGGCCCACTACCACTCCAGAACCCACGGCTTCCCGGATCCGGCGAAGTGCCCGACGTTGACGCACTCGGTCGCGCCCACCCGCATCCGCCGCGCCAGCGGCTGATGGACGTGACCGAAGAGCGAGTACCGCGGCCGGGTCCGCCGGATCGCGTCCAGCAGGGCCCGGCTCCCCCGCTCGAAGCGCCGCGCCACCGTGTCGTAGACGAGCTCGGGCACCTCCGGCGGAATGTGCGTGCACAGCACGTCGACCTCGCCGACGGCCTCGATCTTGGCCGCGAACTCCTCGTCGCTGATCTCGTACGGCGTCCGCATGGGTGTGCGCAGTCCCCCGCCGACGAAGCCGAACACCCGGCCGCCGATCTCGACGCGCTCCCCGTCGAGCACGGTGGTGCCGGGCCCGGCGTATTCCGCCCACAGGGTCGGCATGTCGACATTGCCGTACGTGGCATACGTCGGCGTGGGGAACGCGGCGAACAACTCGGCGTACTGCTTGCGTACGGCCTTCTCGATGGCGGGGCCGCGGTCGACGCCCGCCCACAGGCCGCGGCCGAACTCCCGCGCCTCCTCGTAACGACGGGCGGTGCGCAACTCGACGAGGCGGTCCGCGTTCTCGGCACCGAACAGATCGGGGAAGATGCCGCGCGAGTGGTCGGCGTAGTCGAGGAAGAGCACGAGGTCGCCCAGGCAGATCAGGGCGTCCGCGCCGGCACCGGCTCTGGCCAGGTCACGGGCGTTCCCGTGCACGTCGCTCACGACGTGGATCCGCGTCCTTCGGGTGCCGTCTTGTGTACCTGCCATGGCGATCAAGGGTAAGGCTGTGCAGCAAACGTGTGTAGACGTGGTCGGATCTGCAGTTACTTCCGCATCAGTAATCGCGTGGACTACCGTGCGTGGAGGAACGCCCACGCGTGTGACGCAGGGAACATCTCGTCGGACCCCCCTGTCGTAGGGGTGGTACTGGCGGGTAACGTCCGGGCAGTCCATTCGTGCTCAGGGTTTCAACCATTGAGTCCCCGAGCACCTGCCCGACCCTTGGACCGCTCCGTCGCAACACACGAGGTCGTGGCGTCGGCGCCCTATGAGGAGCAGCAGTCTTGCGCGAGTTCAGCCTTCCGGCTTTGTACGAGGTCCCTGCGGACGGCAATCTGACCGACATCGTCCGCAGAAACGCCGCGCAGCACCCGGATGTCGCGGTCATCGCCCGCAAGGTGGGCGGCACTTGGACGGACGTCACGGCCACCGAGTTCCTCGCCGAGGTGCAGGCCGCCGCCAAGGGCCTGATCGCGTCGGGCGTGCAGCCGGGCGACCGGGTCGGCCTGATGTCCCGTACCCGCTACGAGTGGACGCTCCTCGACTTCGCGATCTGGAGCGCGGGCGCGGTCACCGTGCCGGTGTACGAGACCAGTTCACCGGAGCAGGTGCAGTGGATCCTCAGCGACTCGGGCGCGACCGCCTGCGTCGTGGAGCTGGACACGCACGCCGCGTCCGTCGAGTCGGTGCGCGACCGGCTGCCCGAGCTGAAGCACGTCTGGCAGATCGAGGCCGGAGGCGTCGAGGAACTGGGCCGCGCGGGCCAGGACGTGACCGACGAGACGATCGAGGAGCGCAGCTCCACGGCCCGGGCCGACGACCCGGCGACGATCGTCTACACCTCGGGCACCACGGGCCGCCCCAAGGGCTGTGTGCTGACTCACCGCAGCTTCTTCGCCGAGTGCGGGAACATCGTGGAGCGACTGCGCCCCCTGTTCCGTACGGGCGACTGCTCGGTCCTTCTCTTCCTCCCGCTCGCGCATGTCTTCGGGCGGCTCGTGCAGGTGGCGCCGATGATGGCGCCGATCAAGCTGGGCACCGTACCGGACATCAAGAACCTCACCGACGAACTCGCCTCGTTCCGGCCGACATTGATCCTCGGGGTGCCGCGGGTCTTCGAGAAGGTCTACAACTCGGCGCGGGCCAAGGCGCAGGCCGACGGCAAGGGCAAGATCTTCGACAAGGCGGCGGACACGGCGATCGCGTACAGCCGCGCGCTCGACACCCCCTCGGGCCCGTCCGTCGGCCTGAGGATCAAGCACAAGGCCTTCGACAAGCTCGTCTACAGCAAGCTGCGCGCGGTGCTCGGCGGCAGGGGCGAGTTCGCGATCTCGGGCGGCGCCCCGCTGGGCGAGCGCCTCGGGCACTTCTTCCGCGGCATCGGCTTCACCGTCCTGGAGGGCTACGGCCTGACGGAGTCCTGCGCGGCCACGGCCTTCAACCCCTGGGACCGGCAGAAGATCGGCACGGTCGGCCAGCCGCTGCCCGGCTCGGTGATCCGCATCGCGGACGACGGCGAGGTGCTGCTGCACGGCGAGCATCTGTTCAAGGAGTACTGGAACAACCCGGGCGCGACCGAGGAAGCCCTGGCCGACGGCTGGTTCCACACCGGTGACATCGGCACTCTCGACGAGGACGGCTATCTCCGGATCACCGGCCGCAAGAAGGAGATCATCGTCACCGCGGGCGGCAAGAACGTCGCCCCGGCCGTGATCGAGGACCGCATCCGGGCGCACGCGCTGGTCGCGGAATGTATGGTCGTCGGCGACGGACGCCCTTTCGTGGGCGCGCTGGTCACCATCGACGAGGAGTTCCTGGGCCGTTGGGCCGACGAGCACGGCAAGCCGGCCGGGTCCACCGCGGCGTCGCTGACTGAGGATCCGGATCTGCTGGCGGCGATCCAGATCGCTGTCGAGGAGGGCAACGCCGCGGTGTCGAAGGCGGAATCGGTGCGGAAGTTCCGCATTCTGCCCTCCCAGTTCACCGAGGATTCGGGCCACCTCACGCCGTCCCTGAAGCTCAAGCGCAATGTGGTGGCGAAGGACTACGCGGACGAGATCGAGGCGATCTACCGGGGCTGAGCCCCTGCCCGGTCCGTCGTCATGGCGCGGTGTCCTCGACCAGGACCCGCGCCATCGTCCGTTCCGCGAGCGCGGTGATCGTCAGGAACGGGTTGACCCCGATCGACCCGGGCACGAGCGAGCCGTCGGTGACGTACAGCTTCGAATAGCCCTTCACCCGGCCGTAGTCGTCCGTCGCCTTCCCCAGCACGCAACCGCCCAGCGGGTGGTACGTGAAGTCGTCGGCGAAGACCTTGTTGGACGAGCCGAACAGGTCGTACCGGTAGATCGTGGAGTTGGCCGAGTTGATCCGGTCGAAGAGCTTCTTGGCCATGGAGACGGACACCGCGCTCTGGGCGGCGCTCCAGCCGAGCTTCGCCGAGTCGGTCGCGGAATCGTACGTGAACGAGGCGCGCTGGGGATTCTTGGTGATCGCGAGGTAGAGGCTGACCCAGTGCTCCAGTCCCGTGGGCAGCGGGGCGATCTCGGCGAAGACGGGATTGGACGTGTTTCCCCAGTCGTCGATGCCCATGACGGGCATGGTGGACTGGTTCTCGCCGACGGTGTCCCACAGGTGGTTGGCGCGGCCGAACATCACGTTGCCATTCGTGCCCCAGCCGGTACCGACGCTCGCGTTCAGGGCGGGCAGGGTGCCGGTCTCCCGGGCCCGCACCAGGAGTTCGGTGGTGCCGAGGCTGCCGCCGCCGAGGAAGAGGTACGTACAGCCGTACTCCTTGGTCTCGACGACCTTGCCGGTGCCGTCGATCCGGTCGACGGTCACGACGTACGTCCCGTCGCTCACTCTGCGTATGCCCTTGGCCCGCTCCATGGTGTGGATGGTGACGTTGCCGGTGCCGAGTGCCGAGGCCAGGTAGGTCTTGTCGAGGCTGCGCTTGCCGTGGTTGTTGCCGTAGATGACCTCGCCGGCGAGCGCGGACTTGGTGGCGGTGCCGGCGGCCTCGCGCTGCATATGACCGAAGTCGTAGACGCTCGGGACGAAGGTGGTCTTCAGGCCGGCGTTCTGGGCGTGTTTGCGGGAGATCCGGGTGAAGCGGTACCACTCCGTGGACTCGAACCAGGCGGGGTCGATGGTGTTGACGCCGAGCACGGAGCGGGCGCGCGGGAAGTACGTGCTGTACATCTCGGCGGTGTCGACCGTGGGGAACTGCTCGGCGAAGTACGACTGGAGCGGTGTGACGGCCATGCTGCCGTTGACCAGTGAGCCACCGCCGACGCCCCGGCCCACGAACACGGACATGTTGGCGAAGCGGACGCGGTCGAGGACGCCGGGGTAGAGGCTGATGTCCTTGTTGACGACGTCCAGCCACAGGAAGGTGGCGAGCGGCGCCTCGGTGCGCGTGCGGAACCACATGGATCTCTCGTCGGGCGTTCTGGTGGAACAGAACACCTTGCCGTCCTTGCCGGGGGTGTTCCAGAGTCCGCCCATCTCGATGACGAGCGTGCGGATGCCGGCCTGGCCGAGGCGCAGGGCGGCCACGGCGGCGCCGTAGCCGGACCCGATCACGATGGCCGGGGAGTTGTCGACGGCCGGCGGCTCGGCGGCGTGCGTCGACTGGAGCCCGATGCGGGTGAGGCCGAGGGCCGCGGCTGTCTGGAGAGCGGCCATACCCAGGATTTGACGACGCGTCAGGCGACCTCTCGGGTGACCTGACGCCAGCTGACGATGGGTCAGTTCTTCTGTCATGTGCGCAGCATGGGCGGATTTCCGACGTCCGCCTAGAGGGTGCGCAAATATCCCTTGTCGCCGGGCAGGGCCCTACAGCAACGCCTGCAACTTCTCCGCCAGCAGGTCCCACCGCCACTTCTCCTCGACCCACTCGCGGCCCCGCTCGCCCATCCGGCGCCGCAGCTCCGCGTCGCCGAGGAGGGTGACGACGCGGTCGGCGGTCGCCTCCGGGGAGCCGCCCCGGACGACCCAGCCGGTCTCGCCGTCGAGCACCGCGTCCGGAGCGCCACCGGAGTCGCCGGCGACGACGGGCAGACCGGTCGCGGAGGCCTCCAGGTAGACGATGCCGAGGCCCTCGACGTCGAGCCCGCCCCTGCGGGTGCGGCACGGCATGGCGAAGACGTCACCCGCGCCGTAGTGGGCCGGCAGCTCGGACCAGGGCACGGCTCCGGTGAAGCGCACGGAGTCGGCGACCCCGGTGTCGTACGCGAGGCGGCGCAGCTCCTTCTCGTACGGCCCGCCGCCGACGAGCAGCAGGACGGCGTCCGGTTCCTTCGCGAGGACGCGTGACATGGCGAGGATGAGCGTGTCCTGACCCTTGCGCGGCACGAGCCGCGAGACGCAGACCACCACCGGGCGGTCGGTGAGGCCCAGGCGGGCGCGCACCTCGGCGCCGCCCGAACCCGGGTGGAAGGTCTTCTCGTCGACGCCGGGCGGCAGCTGGACCATGCGGTCCGCGGCCGCGGGCGTCAGCGCGGTGGCGATCCGCGAGCGGGTGTACTCGCCGAGGTAGGTGATCGTGTCCGTGGACTCGCCGATCCTGCGCAGGAGCCCGCGTGAGGCCGGCAGCTGGGCCCATCCCGCCTCGTGACCGTGGGTGGTGGCCACGAGGCGCTCGGCGCCGGCCCTGCGCAGCGCGGGCGCCATCAGGCCGAGCGGCGCCGCCGCCCCGAACCACACCGACGTACAGCCGTGCCCCCGCAGCAGTCCCGCGGCCCGCCGTGTGACGCCCGGCGTCGGCAGCAGCATCGTCGTGCGGTCGCGTACGACGGTGAAGGGCTGCTCGGCGTCGAAGGCGGCGGTCGCCTCGACGCCCTCGCGGCCGCGCTTCCACGTGGACGCGTAGACGATGAGCCGCTCGGGGTCAAGGCGCAGCGCCATGTTGTGCAGGAAGGCCTGGATGCCGCCGGGTCTGGGCGGAAAGTCGTTGGTCACGATCAGGGTCTTGTGCATCGTGGTCGACAGTACCGAACGCGCGCTCCCGGCTCCGCGTGGCCGTGCTTCCGGCTTCCCACGGCCGCGCTTCATGGCTGTCGCACAGCCGGAGGGGGGATCATGGCCGCGAACGGATTCGCACGTAGAGGCTGGGTGGGCATGACAGGCACACAGAGATGACCGGCGCACAGGGAGCGAGGGTTCCGTACGCGCTGCTCGGAGTCTGGGCCCTGACCAGGCTCGTACTGCTGCTCTTCGTCTTCAAGGTGTTCGTGTTCCCGGGGCCGGACGTCACGAGCGACGTCTCGGTGATCTACCACGGCTGGTACGAGACCCTGCGCAAGGGCGCTTTCCCGCTGAACGACGTGACCTGGCAGTACCCGCCCGCCGCCGCGTTCGCGATCGCCTCCCCCGCGCTGCTGCCTTTCCTGGGCTATGCGTCGGCGTTCTTCGTCCTCGCCTTCCTCGCCGATCTGTTCGTCCTCGTCCTGCTCGAGTACGCGGGCGGACGCCCCGGCAAGACGCCCCGCGGCGCCTGGGTGTGGGCGGTGGGCGTGCCGCTGCTCGGGCCGACCGTGTACGCCCGCTATGACGTGATGGTCACGGCCGTCGCGGTGGCGGCGCTGCTCGCGGGCCTACGGCACCCACGGGTGCTGGGCGTGCTCGTGGGCCTCGGCGCGATGGTGAAGGTGTGGCCGGTGCTGCTGCTGTGGGGCGTCAGGAAGCGGAAACCCTGGGTCTCGGCGGCGGGGACGGCCGCGTCACTGTCGCTGCTGTTCGCCGTGGCGATGCCCGGCGCGTTCGCGTTCCTGGCCTTCCAGCGCGACCGGGGCACGGAGGTCGAGTCGCTCGGCGCGCTCGTCTTCCATATCGCCCGCCACTTCGGCTGGAACGGCAAGGTGCTGCTCAACTACGGTTCCGTGGAGTTCGTCGGCCCGTACGTCGATGTCGTGAGCACGGCCGCCCTGCTGCTGACCGCGGTCGCCTTCGGCTGGCTGCTGATGTGGCGGCTGCGCGCCCAGCGGTTCCAGCCGCACACGGTCGCGGACGCCGCGTTCGTGGCCGTCCTCATGTTCACGGCCACCAGCCGGGTCGTCAGCCCGCAGTACATGGTGTGGCTGGTCGGTCTCGCGGCGGTGTGCCTGGTCTTCCGCGGCAGCCGGATGGTCCTGCCCGCCGGACTGGTACTGGCCGCGGCCTTCGTGACCGTCCTGGAGTTCCCGCTCTGGTTCGCGCACGTGGTGGCCAGTGACGCACTGGGCATCACGCTGCTCGTGGTACGCAACGGTCTGCTGGTCGCCGCGGCGACGACCGGGGCCGTACGCCTGTGGCGCGACACGGTGCCGTACGCGCCCCCGACGCCACTGCCCGGTCAGGCCGCCCGCACCAGGGAGCCGCTGGTTTCCTGACGGCGCAGAACCGGCCGCAGCGCGGCGCACCGCACCGCCATGGAGAGGGATCGGCGGGATCAGCCGGATCAGCCGAGTTGAGCCCTGAGGTACGCCTGCCACTGCTCGGTGAAGTTCCGCGGCGTCGTACCCAGCACGTCCCGCATCGCGCCCTCCACCGCGCCTTCCCGCGTCCGGTGCGCGCCCACGGCCCGGTAGAACTCGCCGAGCCGCACCTCGCCCCACCGGTCCGCGATCAGGCGGCAGGCCAGCCAGCCGCTCTCGTACGCCCGCGCCAGCTTCACCGCGTCCCCGCCGAACCCGAAGTCCGCGTCGTCCGGCAGCCCGGCGGGGACCTGCCCCTCTCCTACCGCGCGCCGCAGCTCGGGCGCGGCCTCCGCCGCCGAGCGGCCGGTGCCGCGGTAGCCGACCCAGTCCGCGTACCCCTCGGAGAGCCACAGGGGCGTCGCCGCCGAGGTCCGGGCGCGGGTCGCGACATGGGTCGTCTCGTGGGTGAGCACGACCTGCCGCCCGAAGGAGCCGAGGACGCCGTACGCGTCGGGGTTGACGATGATCCGGTCCGCGGGCGCCTTCGGCGCGCCCCCCACCTCGCCCGTGGTGACGGCAGCGATCCCCCGGTACCCGGACGCGGCCGCCCCGAGCAGCCCCGCCATCTCCTCCAGCGACTGCGGTACGAGGACGACGACCCGCCCCGACCAGTCCCCGCCCCACGCCTCCCGCACGGCGGGCACCGCGCGGTCGGCCAGGTGCGCGTACCCGCTCAGCGCCTCGTCGCTCTGCCCGACGCCGAGGACGAGGCTGTGCTCCCCCCGTGCGACCCGGACGGTTCCCTGCTCCCACAGCTGCTCGCCGGCGTCCTCGGCGGGCCGGTCGGAGGCGACGTACCAACGGCCGTCGGTGCGTATGAGGCTCAGCGTGCGGGCGGTGACGACGGGTGCCCTGTCGTAGCCGTCGATGCGGTAGCGGAGGTCCGCCGCGACCGTGGCGCGGTCGCCGGAGCGGTGGAAGCCGGTCACGCGGTACGACCAGGCCGCCAGCGGAACGGTCCGCAGCCGCGTGAACTCGGTGCGGGCGGCGGCCCGTTCCCCGGCGGCGACGGCGCTCGGCACCTCCGTGGCGACATACGCGCCCGCGTCGCGGTCGAGCACCGCCTGCGCCCGCCGGTCGAGCAGATGCCGGACATCAGCGCTCGTGGTGTCGGCGCCGACGCCACCCGCGCCGCCGCAGCCCACCAGGCCGGCCAGCAACAGCCCTGCTATCCATCTCGGCGCCCGCCCACGACCAGCCACGTTCCCGATCGTACGGTGCCCGCCCCGCGGGGTCAGGGCCGCGTTACGGCCGAGATCGGCATCATGTCCACGGGGTCGTAGCGCACGGGAGCGCCCGGGTAGGGCGCGTGGATCACCTGTCCGTTGCCCATGTACATCGCGACATGGCTGGCGTCGCTCCGGTAGGTGATCAGGTCGCCGGGCCGCGCCTGCGAGAGCGGCACCTGCTGCCCGGCGTTGCGCTGGGCCTGCGAGGTGCGCGGCAGACCGACGCCCGCCTGCGCGTACGACCACTGCATCAGGCCCGAACAGTCGAAGCCGGCGGGCCCGTTGGCACCCCAGATGTACGGGCGGCCGAGGGCCGCGCGGGCCGCGGCGACAGCGGCGGCCGCGCGCGAGGAGGACGGGGCGGCGCCGTCGAGATCCGGCACCCGCCCGGAACGGGAGGCTCGGTCGTAGGAGGCGCGCTCCCGGTCCGGCATCGCGTCGAGGAGCCGCCGCGCCGTGGCCAGTTTCCGCTCGACGGTGCTCTTGTGGTGGACGACGGCCTTGCGGCTCTTCTCCAGCTCGGCGAGTTTGCGGCGAGCCTCCGCGCGCTCCTGGGAGAGATCGCGCTGGGCCTCCTGGAGGTCCTTGAGTTCGCCGGCCTGATGGACGCCGATCCGGTCGAGCACGGCCGCCCTGTCGAGGTATTCGGCGGGGTTGTCGGAGAACATCAGGGCCAGCGAGGGGTCGAGGCCGCCCGAGCGGTACTGGGCCCCGGCGAGCGAACCGAGCGCGTCCCGCATGGTGTTGATGCGGCCCTGCTGCCGGGCGATCCGGTCCTGTGCCCTGGTCACCTGGCCGCGCAGGGTGTCCGCGCGCTCGTCGGCCTCGTTGTACGCCTCGGTGGCCCGCTCGGCCTGCTCGTACAGCCGGTCCACCTTGGCGCGTGTGTCGTCCTGCGGTGCGGCGCCGGCCGGAACGACCCCGAGGGCCGCGGCGGCGGCGGACAGCACGCAGAGAGTGGCGCTGGTGGCGCCCCGGTCGAGACCGGATGGTGCGGGACGGCGATGGGACCCCACGGGTTGCCGCTCTCCCTTCCGCTGACGGACCCCCTGAGTTGGGGGAAACGCGCCAGACAGTAACCGCGCGACTACGCCACGGCCAAAGTCCCCGTCGGATGCGGAAAACGCGATGCCCCGCCTCAGACGCAGGTCATCGGCGGGGCGTGCGGTCAGCGGGTGCTGCTGGAATTCCCTCGTTCGGGCGGCACGGCGGGCCGGCGAAGGAGAGCCGGACGGCGAGCGAAAGGAAGTCGAACAGCGAAGCGACGTCAGACGGCGAAGGGGCTCAGATACGGACGCCGAACTGGAAGGAACCGACGGTGTTCATCGACTCGTAGCGGACGACGGCGCCCGGCTTGGGGGCGTGCAGGATCGTGTTGTTGCCCGCGTAGAGGCCGACGTGCCCCAGGTTGTTGAAGAACACCAGGTCGCCGGGCTTGAGTTGGCTGCGGCCTATCTTCGTGCCGTCGTTCTGCTGCGTGTACGTGGTCCGGGTTATCGACACCCCGGCCTGGGCGTACGCCCACTGGGTGAGCCCGGAGCAGTCGTAGGAGTTGGGGCCGCTGCCACCGGAGACGTACGGCTTGCCGACCTGGGTGTCGGCGGCGGCGAGGGCGGCGGCTCCGCGCTCGGAGGCCGGTGCCTCGTTGCCGAGGTCGGCACGGTCCCCGGCGGAGCGGCTGGCGCGCTGCTCCTCGTCGGCCAGGGCCGCCTTCTCCTGCGCGGTCAGGGTGTTGAGGAGCTTCTGCGCCTCGGCGAGCTTGCTCTGGACTTCCTTCTTCTTCTTGCCGAGGGTCTCGCGGGTGTCGGCGAGGTCCTTGAGCTTCTCGGCGGCTTCCTTGCGCTGCTGGGCGAGGACCCGCTGCTTCGCCTGGACCTTCTTCAGCGTCTCGACCTGCTGAGAGCTCAGCTGGTCCATCGTGGACGCCTTGTCCAGGTAGTCGTCCGGGTCGGAGGAGAGGAAGAGCTGGACGGAGGGGTCGATGGCGCCCGTCCGGTACTGGGAGCTGGCCATCAGGCCGAGGCCGTCCCGCAGATCGTTGAGCTCGTCCTGGCCGCGCGCGACCTGGTCCTGGAGAGTTCCGATCTCCTTCTCGAGCTTGTCCTGCTTCTCCTTGGCCCCGTTGTACTTGTCGGTGGCCACCTCGGACTCGTGGTAGAGCTTGTCGACCTTGGACTTGACCTCGTCCTTGCTCGGCTTCTCGCTGGGCGCGGCGTTGGCCGCCTGCGAGGTGAGGGCCACGGCAGCAGCGGCGGCTGTGGTGAGCACGGTCACGCGGGTGCGGCTCGGCTGCTTCGGTCGACGGTGGGACGCCACGGAGGCGAGCTCCTTCTTACCTCAGCCGCCCACCGAAAACGCCGGTTGGCGGTGCCCCTCCACCGTCACTCCCGATGAGCGATCACCCGAGTGGAGGTTCGAGGGCAGACCCTAGTGACCTTCCTGTGATCAGATCAAATCCCCGCCGGAAAAAACTCGGTTACCCAGCGCATTCTTTGCACTCAATTCACATGCAGTAATGCGCGCTTGACGCTACGTTGCGTGAAGACTTCGCCAATCGGGGCAAGGTGCGCACAGGTTACGGTTGGGCCTTACGTTACCCATGGTGCGTAGATCACATATGGCCGACCGCCTTCGAGGCGACCGGCTCACCTGCCCGGAAAGCACCCGGCTCAACCCCGGGAAAGCCCGGCTCAGCCTCGCGAAAAACGCTTGAGCAGCACCGCCGAAGCCACCGGACGCGCCCCCGCCTTGGCCACCCCGTCGGCGACCTCGCGGTCGGTCGAGACGACGATGACGGGCCGGCCGGGCGGCTCGGCGCGCACCAGCTGGCGGATCAATTCGTCGGCGGTGACGCCGGCTTTGGAGAACAGCACGCGCACCCCGCGCGGCGGCGCCAGCAGCACCGGGGCGGCCAGCTCGGCCCCGTCGAAGACACAGGTGACCTCGGCGCCGGTCTGCGCGGCGAGCTGCGAGAGCTGACCGAGCAGCCGCAGACGCTGCTTCTCCAACGGCATCTGGGGATAGCCGGTCTTGGTGACGTTGTAGCCGTCGACGACCAGATGTGCCTGCGGCAGCGCGAGCAACTGGTCGAGGATCGCGGGGTCGTTTTCGGACAGCGCACGGGCGGCGATGTCCTTCGGGGTCATGCGTCCCGGTTCGACGGCGTCGACGGTCTCCGCGGGCCGCTGCGACACGGGCGGCAGGGCAAGCTCACGCCGTAGCCCCTGTGCCGCGTCGAGGACGGTGTCGAGCAGCAGCCGCAGGCGCATGTCCTCGACGCTGCGGCCCTCGCGAGCCGCCCTGCGGGCCGCTTCCAGGGCAGACTCGGCCTCGCCGAGCCGCGCCTTCAGCCGCCGGCTCTCGCTCTCGGCGGCGGACACCTGGGCCTGCCCTTCGGCCCGTACGGACTCGATCTCGCCCCGCACCTTCCGCAGGGCGGCCTCGCCGCGCTTTACGTCACTGAGGGCCGAGCGCAGCTTGCGGTGAAGCGATTCGGCTTCCTTCTTCGCCGAGTCCAGCTCCGCACGCAGCCGTTCGGTCTCGGCCCGGGTCTGGCCGCGGGCCTCGGCGAGCTCGTCGCGCAGGCGCTCCAGCTCGGCGCGGTTCTCCTCGTCGGCGCGCTCGGCGTCCGCCCGCTGGGCCTCCTCGCCCGCCGCGGTCACCAGCTTCACCCAGCCCGTGGGGCGGAGCACATAGGCCGCGGCCGCCACGTCCAGCGGGTCCGCGGCCGGGGGCGGCGAGCCTGAGTCGAGAGCGCCGCTGAGCTCCGGCTGGGCCTCTCTGAGCCGCTCGCCGATCCGCTGCCTGAAGAGCGGATCGGTCTCCAGGGCCGCGGCCATCGCGTTACCCGCGAACTTGGCACGGCGATTGGGGGCGAACCGGGCGTACTGCCGCAGCTGGGTGGGCAGTTCGGCGACGGTCAGATGGCCGAAACCGTCCGAGACGATCGATACGACTCTGCGGCGCACTCCGTCGGGCAGGGGGCGGTCGAGCACCTCAGCGGCGCCGTCGGCCGGCTCCCCGCCTGTGGTCTCCACCATCGGTCACCCCAACCGTCTCGACGGGGCCCGCTCCCTCAGGAGCCGGCTCCCGGCCTGTCCACCAGTTCCACCTGATCCACCGCGTTGCACCAGCGGCAGCGCACCGATTCGATGGTCTCACTGACCACCTCGCGCTCCTCGACCTTCGACTCACCGGCGAGGTCGAGGTGCACGTACTCGACAACCTTCGACGAACGGGTCACGTCGAAACGCGTGAGGTTGCCGCAGAGCGTGCAGCGCCACCGGGTCTCGGCGGTCGGCAGGGGAACCGTCATCGTGGCAGTCGCTCTCTTTCCTGGTGTTCGTGCCGCGCCAGTCTCCCTGGAGCGTGTGGCTCGTAACCCTACGGCCTGGCGGGTACTCGACGCCCGCCACCTGTGAGCGGCGAGGCACTCTGTGTAGTTCGGTCCTGTTACGTCATGATCTGCTCATGATCGGCAACTGGGGTGCGGCCTTCGTCCGGGCGGTCCGGAGCCAGTCCGCGCCGGTGACCTACGGACTGATCACCCTGTGCTGTCTGACCTTCCTGATCGGCCCGGCCTCGGGGCTCAGCCCCTCGTACGACACCGGTGACGAGCTCCTCTCCGCCCAGCGGGCCTATTTCGAACGCTGGGGCATCGTGCCCGTCGAACTGTTCAGCGGGTCTCCGCGGGCCGCCCTCACCCCGGCCACCGCGCTCTTCGTCCACGGCAGCTGGCTGCATCTGCTGGGCAACATGCTCTTCCTCTATGTCTTCGGGGCGATGGTCGAGGAGCGGATGGGTCATGTCGAGTTCGCGCTCTTCTATCTGGGCTGCGGTTATCTCGCCCTGCTCGGCTATGCGGCCACCCACGCCGACTCCGAGCAGACGCTGGTCGGCGCCTCCGGGGCGATCTCCGCGGTCCTCGGCGCGTTCCTTTACCTGTTCCCCAAAGCCCGGGTGACCAGTCTCTTCCCGTTCCTGTTCTTCCTGCCACTGCGTCTTCCGGCCTGGGTGGTCCTCCCGTTCTGGGTGTCGCTGCAGTGGCTGGCGGCGGGCCGCGCGCCCCAGGGCCCGGGGGTCGCTTACCTGGCGCACCTGATGGGCTTCTCGATCGGCTTCCTGTACTCGTGGGTGCGCTACGGCCGGACGGCTAGAGTGAAAACCCCAGCGACGGCCACCGAGGGAGAAAACCAGCCGTGATCACCGCGATCGTGCTCATCAAGACCAGTGTGGACCGGATCCCCGAGATCGCCGAGTCGATCGCCGCGCTGGACTCCGTCAGCGAGGTCTTCTCCGTGACCGGTACCTACGATCTGATCGCCATGGTCCGGGTGAAGGCCCACGACGATCTGGCGGACATCATTCCCGGGCAGATCAGCAAGATCCCGGGGGTGGAGGCGACGGACACGCATGTCGCGTTCCGTACGTACTCGCAGCATGACCTCGAGGCCGCGTTCGCCCTCGGGCTGGACAGCTGAGGGCCTTGTACGGCCGCAGGTCCTGGGTCGCCCGCATGAAGGGTTCTTCATCTCCGGCTCATGCGGGCGCCGCGCCGAGCACCGCAGCATCGGGCGCATGGTCTTCTCCCATCGGATGGCTGCCCTGGCCGCCGTCGTGGCGATTCCGCTCGGCATCGCCGCGACCAGCTACGCCCTGACCGACAGTCCTCAGTCCCCGAAAGTGCCGCCCAAGGTGGAACTGGACAGTGGCTCACCCTCGGCGAAGCCCAGGAAACCGACGCCGACGCCGACGCCCAGTGACGAGGTCGTCTCCCGGCCTCCGGTGAGCGACGCCCCCTCGGCCCCCGGGGACGACGATGACAACGGCGGCGCAGGTGACGGAGCGGACGACGACGGACCCGGCGACGACGGCTGAGCCCCCTGCCGTTCCCGTACGGCGGCGGCTCTCGGCCCGGGTCCGCATCCTGCTCTGGCTGCTGCTCGTGACGGCGGTCGCCTTCGCTGCGGTCGCCACGACCACTCGCTCGATACTGCTCCGGGACGTCGATGCCCGGGTCGCCGGACTGCTCGCCCAGGAGGCGGGCGAGTTCGCCCACTTCGAGGAGCGGGGTGTGGACCCCGAGACCGGGCGCCCCTTCACCGATCCACGACGGCTGCTGCGGGTCTTCCTCGAGCGGCAGTACGCCGATCCCGACGAGGAGTTGATGGGGCTCGCCGGACGGCCCGGCGCCGACCCCTCGACGATCGTCCAGGACCGCCGAATCCCCGTGGGGCTGCCGCTGCACCGGGACGAGACGGCCCTCCGTACGATCTTCGCGTCCCCGGACTCCACCGGTACGCTGCACCGCTCCGCCGGCGAGATCCGCTGGGCCAAGGTCGCCGTCGCCCGGTCCGGCGCCGCACCGGAGGCCGCCTTCGTGGTCGCCTTCCACCCGGAGCGCGAACAGGCCCGCGCGAACGAGGTGTTCCGCATCCTGATCGCCATCTCCTGCGTCGCCCTGCTGATGACGTCGGGCATCGGCTGGGTGGTGGCCGGGCGGATCCTCAAGCCCGTACGCCTGGTCCGTACGGCGGCCGCGCAGCTGACCGAGCAGGACCTGACCCGGCGTATCCCGGTGCGCGGCCGGGACGACGTGGCCGCGCTCGCCGAGACGTTCAACGCGATGCTGGACCGGCTGGAGCGCGCCTTCGCGGCCCAGCGCGAGTTCGTCGACGACGCGGGACACGAACTGCGCACCCCCATCACGATCGTGCGCGGCCATCTGGAGCTGATGGGCGACGATCCGGCGGAGCGCGAGGAGACCGTCCGGCTGGTCACCGACGAACTGGACCGGATGAGCCGCATCGTCGAGGACCTGCTGCTGCTCGCCAAGGCCGAACGCCCCGACTTCGTCACACCCGAACCCGTACAGCTCGCCGAACTCACCGCCGATGTCTTCGTCAAGGCCCGCGCCCTCGGCGACCGCCACTGGGAGCTGACCGAAGTCGCCGACGGGGAGGCCGAGTTGGACCCGCAGCGCATCACCCAGGCGATGGTGCAGCTCGCGCAGAACGCCGTGCAGCACACCGTCCCCGGCCAGACGATCCGCATCGGCTCGCGCGTCACCGGCTCGGACATCACCGGCTCGCACGACAGCGGCTCCCGCGTCGAGTTGTACGTCGCCGACTCCGGGCCGGGCGTGCAGCCGCAGGACGCCGAGGTGATCTTCGAACGGTTCCGCCGCGGCACCGCCCGGCGTGGCGCCCGGGGCAGCGGCGCGGGCCTCGGCCTGTCGATCGTCCGGGCGATCGCGGAGGGCCACCGCGGGCGGGTGGGTCTGCGGGAGACCGAGGGCGGCGGCGCGACGTTCGCACTCGTAGTCGTACTCGTACCGGAAGAGGAACGCACATGACGGGGTGTCCCGGATGAACCGGATCCTGATCGTCGAGGACGAGGAGCGCATCGCCTCCTTCGTCGAGAAAGGCCTGCGCGCGGGCGGCTTCACCACCACAGTTGTCGCGGACGGCGACACGGCCTACGAGTACGCCCTCACCGGCGGCTTCGACCTGGTCGTCCTGGACATCGGCCTGCCCGGCCGCGACGGCTTCACGGTCCTGCGCGAACTGCGCGAGGCCCGCGTGACGGTCCCGGTGATCGTGCTGACCGCCCGGGACTCCGTACGCGACACGGTGGCCGGCCTGGAGGGCGGCGCCGACGACTGGATGACCAAGCCGTTCCGCTTCGAGGAGTTGCTGGCCCGGGTGCGCCTGCGGTTGCGTACGGCCGCGCGGGCGCCCGAGGTGACGGTACTGCGGTCCGGCTCACTGACCCTGGACCTGCGCACCCGCCGGGCCCGCGCCGGGGAACGGACCGTCGATCTGACGGCCCGTGAGTTCGTGCTCCTGGAGCTGTTCCTGAGGCATCCCGGACAGGTCCTCTCCCGCGAGCAGATCCTGTCGCACGTGTGGGGCTACGACTTCGACCCCGGCTCCAACATCGTGGACGTGTACGTGCGCGCGCTGCGCCGGAAGCTGGGGGCGGAGCAGGTGGAGACGGTGCGCGGGATGGGTTACCGGCTGCCGGCGTGAAGTTCCCTTCATCCACGGCTCATCGATGGCTCACGGCACGCCTGAACGCTGGGTGTCGTGAGCCTGAACCTCCGAAATGCCGCGGTCCTGTGCGTGGCCCTGAGCATCTGCGCCCTGCTGATCGTGCCCGGCAACCTCCCCGGGCTCGGCGGTGACGCCCGGCTGACGCTCGCCGTGTTCGCGCTGGCGACCTGCGCCTGGATCGGTACACCGATCGACGACACGTACATCGCCCTGGGAGCGGGACTCGCGCTCACGGTGACCGGGGTGATCAGCAGCGAGACGCTCTTCGGCACCCTCGGCGACTCGACCGTGTGGCTGCTGATCTGCGCCTTCGTGCTCGCGGCGGCGGTGGCCCGGACGGGGCTCGCCGGGCGGGCCGCGGCCTTCCTGGTGGGCGGGACGCGCGGGGTACGGCAGTTGGTCCATCTGACCACGGCGGCGCTGGTCGTGACGGCCTTCGCGGTACCCGCCACCTCCGGCCGGGCGGCGCTCGCGCTGCCGGTGTTCCTCGCGCTCGCCAAGGTCCTGGCCGACCGAAAGCGACTGGTCGTGATGCTGGCGTTGCTGTTTCCGACCGTGATCCTTCTGTCCGCGGTGGCGACCCTGATCGGGGCGGGAGCGCATCTGATCACGGTGTCGGTGCTGTGGGAGGCGACCGGTGACCGGATCGGCTTCACGCAGTGGCTGCTGCTCGGGCTGCCGCTGGCGGTGGCGTCCTCCCATCTGGCGGCGGAGGTCGTGCTGTTGACGACGACCCGGCGCGCCGACCGCCGAAGTCCCGTACGCATCACGGCCGACGACATCCAGCGGCACAGCGAGCAGCCGGTCACCGGACCGTGGTCGCCCGCCGAGTCACGCTGTGCGCTGCTGCTCGCCACGGTGGTGATCCTGTGGTGCAGCGAGCCGCTCCACCAGGTGTCCCCGGCCGTCGTGGCGCTGATCGGCGCGGTGGTCGCGTCCTCGCCGGCCCTCGGCACCGTACGCCTCAAGGACGCCCTCAAGACCGTCCCCTGGTCGCTGCTCCTGTTCATGGCGGCGACGATGGCGATGGGCGTCGCGCTCGCGGACTCGGGAGCGGCGAAGTGGCTGGTCGACGGGTTGCCGGTCGAGGTGGAGCCCTGGGCCTTCCTCGCGTTCGTCATCGCGCTCAGCACGGGGGCCCATCTCGTGCTCCAGTCCCGCTCGGCCCGTTCGTCCGTCCTCGTTCCGCTGGTCGTCGCGGCCGCCGTGGCTGCCGGGGTCAATCCGGTGGCGGCCGCACTGGCGTCCACCGCGGCTGCGGGCTTCTGCCACACGCTCCCGGCCTCGGCGAAACCCGTCACGCTCTTCGCCGACCTGCCCGGCACACCGACCTACACCCCGCGTGACCTGCTGCGTCTGTCCGCCGTGCTGGCGCCGCTGACCGCAGCGCTCGTCCTGCTCTTCGCCCTCGCCGTGTGGCCACTGATGGGCGTGCCCGTTCTGAAGCCCTGAAGCGTCCCGAAGGAGTCCCTCGCATGCTGACCCGTGTCGCCGTCGCCCCCAGCGGCTTCAAGGAGTCCCTGTCCGCCCAGGCCGCAGCCCACGCCATCGCGGCGGGCGTACGCCGTGTCGTGCCGCACGCCGAGATCGACCTGATCCCGCTCGTGGACGGCGGCGAGGGCACGGCCCGGGCGCTCGCCTCGGCCACCGGCGGCCGCTTGGTCGCCCTGCCCGCCACCGGCCCGCTCGGTGAGACCGTCGGCACCCATTTCGCGCTCCTGGGCTCCGGATCCTCCGGCTCCAGCACCGGCTCTGGCTCCTGCTCCGGCTCCGGCTCCGTCGACACGGCGGTGGTGGAGATGGCGGCCGTCGCCGGCCTCTCCCTCGTCCCGCACGGTCTGCGCGATCCCGGCGCCACCACCACGTACGGCGTCGGCGAGTTGATCCGCGCCGCGCTCGACAAGGGCGTACAGCGCGTCCTCGTCGGCTGCGGCGACTCCGGTACCTCGGACGGGGGTGCCGGCGCGCTCCAGGCGCTCGGAGCCCGGCTGCTGGACATGGACGGCTTTGAACTTCCTCTCGGTGGACGGGAGTTGACACGCCTGAACCGCATCGATGCGACCGGCCTCGACCCCCGTCTCACCGAGGTGGAGCTGCTGGTCGCCTGCAACCCCTACAACGTGCTGTGCGGCGAACGCGGCGTGGCCCGCGTCTTCGGCCCGCAGAAGGGCGCCACCCCCGCACAGGTCGAGGAGCTGTCGGCGGGTCTGGAGAACTGGGCGTACGTCCTCACCCGCGACCTCGGCGTCACCGGCACCGATCTGTACGGCGGCCCCGGAACCGGCGCGTCCGGAGGCCTGGGCGCGGGCCTCGCCGCCCTCGGCGCCCGCCTGCTCCCCCGCTTCGACGTCCTTCTGGACCACCTCGACCTGGACGCGCGCCTGGCCCGCGCCGACCTGGTCCTCACCGCCGAGGGCGCCCTGGACCAGCAGACGCCGCGCGGCAAGATTCCGGCCGAGGTGGCCCGTCGCGCCAAGCGGCACGGGCGCCCGGTCCTCGCCCTCGCGGGCACGCTCGGCGAGGGCGCGCACGAGGTGCCGGGCGTGGACGCCTGCACCGGGATCCTGCCCGCCCCGATGGCCCTGGCCGAGGCCCTGGTCCGGGGGAGCGAGTTCCTCACCGACGCGACCGAGCGCGCCCTCAGGATGATTCTGCTGGGCGCCCGGCTACCGGTTCAGGAGGCGGCGGTTCAGGCAGTGGCCGTTCAGACGGCCGCCGTTCAGGCAGCAGCTGTTCCGACAGCGGCGCCCGCGGAAGTGTCCGGGACGCAACGCCCGTCCTCCGTACGGTAGTTCCACCGAGCGCCCTCGGTCACGAGCTCCTTGACCGCGCCCACGAACCGCTCCACGTGCTCGTCCGGCGTACCCGCGCCGAAGCTCACCCGGATCGCGTTGAGCGACTTCTCGCCGGGCGCGGCCTCGGGTGCGCCGCACTCGCCCTGGGTCTGCGGTTCGCTGCCGAGGAGGGTACGGATGAGGGGGTGGGCGCAGAAGAGGCCGTCGCGTACGCCGATGCCGTACTCGGCGGAGAGCGCGGCGGCGAAGTGCGAGCTGTTCCAGCCCTCGACGACGAAGGAGATGACACCGACACGCGGCGCGTCGTCCCCGAAGAGCGAGAGAACACGCACTTCGGGCACCTCGGCGAGCCCTTCCCGGACCTTCCGGATCAGATACCGCTCCCGCGCGACGAGGCGATCGAAGCCCTCCTCGACCAGGGCCTTGCAGGCGGAGGCGACGGCATAGGCACCGATGACGTTGGGCGACCCCGCCTCATGCCGGGCCGCGCTGTCGTGCCACTCGACCTCCACTCCCCCGTCCGCCCGACGCGCGACCTTGCGGCTGGCGCCGCCGCCCGCGAGGTACGGCTCGGCCGCACGCAGCCAGTCGGCGCGCCCGGCGAGCACGCCCGTGCCGAACGGCGCGTACAGCTTGTGCCCGGAGAAGACGACCCAGTCGACGTCCAACTCCCCTACAGACACGGGGTGATGAGGCGCGAGCTGGGCGGCGTCGAGCACGATCCGCGCACCGTGCGCGTGCGCGGCGGCGGACAGTTCGCGTACGGGCCACAGCTCGCCGGTGACGTTCGAGGCACCGGTGACGCAGACGAGGGCCGGCCCCTGCTCGCGTTCGGCGAGGGCACGCTCCAGCGTGGCGACGGCCTGCTCGGGAGTGCGCGGCGCGTCGAGGTAGGTGACGTCGGCGTTCCGCCAAGGGAGCAGCGAGGCGTGGTGCTCGGTCTCGAAGACGAAGACCTGGCAGCCGGCGGGAAGGGCGGCGGCGAGCAGATTGAGCGAGTCGGTGGTGGAGCGGGTGAAGACGACCTGGTCCCCGTCCCGGCAGTCGAGGAACTCGGCGACGGTCGTCCGCGCCTTCTCGAAGAGATCGGTGGACAGCTGGGACAGATACCCGGCCCCGCGGTGCACGCTCCCATAGTAGGGGGCGTACGCGGCGACGTCGTCCCAGACCCTCTGGAGGGCCGGGGCGCTGGCGGCGTAGTCGAGCGCGGCGTAGGTGACTTCGCCGCCGGTGACGAGGGGGACGGTGACGTCTCGGCCCAGAACGGGCAGAGGGGTACGAAGCGACTGGTCGGCGGCAGCGGTGAGGACAGACATGGCGAACTCCTGTGAGCACAGGGAAAGGGGGAAAGAGGTACGCGGAGGTGGGGCTCGACGCCCTAGCGCATTCGCTTGCTCAACAGAAGGCTCCCTCGAACGACCAGGACCCCTGGTGACGCGAGGGGTCCGCGCTTGCCGCAGACCTTGCTGCCTACGGCCTGGTCTTCACCCGGGGCACCCCGCCACGGACGGAGGGTTGCCGGACAGCCGGCCGGGGCCTTTTGGCTGTCGCTCATGACCTGGAAGCATCCTGCCACATGATCTTCGGGGCACAAGTCCGGTGTCCGAATGCCGGGACAGTACGGGGCGGTCCTGACCGGTTTGGTTCGCCCCCGCCGCCCCTACCCGTCCCATCCCTGGGGCTCCGCCCCAGACCCCGCTCCTCAAACGCCGGACGGGCTGATTTCAGCCCGTCCGGCGTTTGAGGACGAGGCCGTTCAGGCCGATACGGGGGTCTGGGGGCGCAGCCCCCAGGTACGGGATGGGACGGGTAGGGGCGGCGGGGGCGAAAGAAATCGGTCCCGCCGCCGGAGGCGTCACGCGTTCGTCGCCGCGACCCAGCGATCCAGCGTCCTCTTCGCCGCGCCGGAGTCGATGGACTCCGCCGCCTTCGCCATCCCGGTGCGGAGCTGGTCCGCGAGGGGACCAGAGCCCGGCTCCAGGGCCACCAGAGCGGCTGCCGAGTTCAGCAGCACCGCGTCACGTACCGGCCCGGGCTCCCCACCGAGCAGCCGCCGGGCGACGTCCGCGTTGTACGAGGCGTCGGCTCCACGCAGCGCCTCCGTCGACACGAGCTCGATGCCGACCTCCCGCGGATCGAAGGCCTCCTCCTGGACCTTCCCGTCCCGTACCACCCACACACGAGAGGTGGAGGTGGTGGTCAGCTCGTCGAGGCCGTCGTCGCCCCGGAAGACCAGGGACGAGTTGCCGCGCTCCGCGAGGACACCGGCCATGATGGGCGCCATCCGCGCATCGGCGACACCGATGGCCTGGGCCTTCACGCGGGCCGGGTTGGTGAGCGGGCCGAGGAAATTGAAGACCGTACGGATCCCCAACTGCCCCCGCGCGGCTCCCACATGGCGCATCGCCGGATGGAACTTCACCGCGAAACAGAAGGTGATCCCGGCCTCCTCGGCCACCTGGGCCACCCGCTGCGGCGTCAGCTCAAGATTCACCCCGAGCTTCTCCAGCACATCCGAGGCCCCGGACGCCGAGGAAGCCGCCCGGTTGCCGTGCTTGACGACCTTCGCCCCGGTACCGGCGAGGACGATCGCGGACATCGTGGAGATGTTGACCGTCTTGGCCCCGTCCCCGCCCGTACCGACGATGTCGACCGTCTGGCCCGGCACCTCGATCACCTTCGCGTGCTCGTACATCGCCCGCACGAACCCGGTGATCTCCTCGACGGTCTCCCCCTTGGCCCGCAGCGCCACCGCGAACCCGGCGATCTGCGCGTCGGTCGCCTCGCCCTGCATGATCAGGTCCATCGCCCAGGCCGTGTCGTCGGCACTCAGGTCGCGCCCGGCCAGCAGGCCGTTCAGCAGTGCGGGCCAGGAGCGGACCACCGCGGTGTCGCCTCCAGCGGGGTGCACAGCGCTCATATGCCGCTCCTGGGGTGTGGTCCCGAAAAGGGACTCCTGTTGGGATGGAAACACCCTATCCAGCCCGGGCACGGCAAAGAGCCCCGTCCGGACAATGGACGGGGCTCCAGCCGTGGCGAAACGATCGGAGATCAGTGGTGGCCGTGGCCGCTCGTGATCTCCCGGTACTCCTCGGCGGTCGGCTTGGGGATCTGGTTGTCGTCCCCGTAGTACGCCTCGCTGAGCTTGGCCCGCAGCTTCTGCGGACCCTTCACCTTGCGCTCGACACCGTTCTTGTCGACCGTCGGGCCGATCTCGGCCGGCTGGTACTGCTCGTGCGCGGTGAGCACATGCAGCTGCTCCTGGCTGAGCGGCTCATGGATCTCGATGAACTCACCGTGCGGCAGGCGCTTGATGATGCCCGACTCGCGGCCGTGCAGCACCTTGTCCTTGTCGCGGCGCTGCAGTCCGAGACAGATCCGCTTGGTGACGATGAACGCGATGACCGGTCCGGCGAAGAACCCGATCCGGACGAACCAGGTGACCGAGTTGATCGACAGATGGAAGTGCGTGGCGACGATGTCGTTGCCACCGCCGATCAGCATGATCATGTAAGCGGTGACCCAGGCGACACCGAAGGCAGTACGCGTCGGGGCGTTGCGCGGGCGGTCCAGGATGTGGTGCTCGCGCTTGTCCCCGGTGATCCAGGACTCGATGAACGGGTAGAGCGCGATGATCCCGAGGAAGAGACCGAAGACCACCAGCGGGATGAACACGCCCAGGACGAGCGTGTGCCCCCAGAGGTTGATCTCCCAGCCGGGCATGGCCCGGATCAGGCCCTCCGCGAAGCCCATGTACCAGTCAGGCTGGGCACCCGTGGACACCTGGTCCGGACGGTACGGGCCCAGTACCCAGATCGGGTTGATGGACGCGACAGCGGCCAGCATGGCGATGAAACCGAAGACCAGGAAGAAGAAGCCTCCGGCCTTGGCCATGTAGACCGGCAGCAGCGGCATGCCGACCACGTTCTTGTTCGAACGGCCGGGGCCCGCGAACTGCGTGTGCTTGTGGTAGAAGACCAGGATCAGGTGGCCGACCACGAGCCCGAGCATGATGCCCGGCAGCAGCAGGATGTGGATCGAGTAGAACCGCGCGACGAAGTCGCCGCCCGGGAACTCCCCGCCGAACAGGAACATCGAGATGTACGTGCCGACGACCGGCGTGGCCAGGATCGCGCCCTGGGTGAAGCGGACGCCGGTGCCGGAGAGCAGGTCGTCCGGGAGCGAGTAGCCGGTGAAACCGGTGAACATGCCCAGGACGAACAGCAGGAAGCCGAACATCCAGTTGATCTCACGCGGCTTGCGGAAGGCGCCGGTGAAGAAGACGCGCATCATGTGCACGAACATGCCGGCCAGGAAGATGATCGCGGCCCAGTGGTGGATCTGCCGGATGAGCAGACCCCCACGGACGTCGAAGCTGATGTCCAGCGTGGAGGCGAACGCCTCCGACATCAGCTGGCCCTGCATCGGGACGTAACTGCCGTGGTACTCCACCTCGTTCATCGACGGGTGGAAGAACAGCGTCAGGTACACACCCGTGAGGATGATGATGATGAAGCTGTAGAGGCAGATCTCCCCCAGCATGAAGGACCAGTGGTCCGGGAAGATCTTGCGCATGTTGGCCTTGGCCAGGGAGTAGATCCCCAGTCGGCCGTCGGCCCAGTCGGCGACCCGCTCGCCCGCGGGTGCCTTGCGGCGATCGTCGCTTGAAGTGCTCATCCGCGCTCCCAGAAGGCAGGACCGACGGGCTCATCGAAGTCGCCGAGCGCCTCGAGGTAGCCCTCGTCGTTCACACCGATGCGCAGCTGCGGCAGGGCGTGACCAGCGGGGCCGAAGATCACTCGGGCACCGTCGGAGAGGTCGAAGGTGGACTGGTGACAGGGGCAGAGGACGTGGTGCGTCTGCTGCTCGTACAGGGAGATCGGGCAACCGACGTGGGTGCAGATCTTCGAGTACGCCACGATGCCCTCGTAGGACCACTCGAGCTCGCGCTTGTCCTTGATGTTCTCCGGCTGCAGCCGGACGATCATCAGAGCCGACTTGGCGATCTCGTTCTGGAAATCGTGGTCGTGCTCCTCCAGGCCCTCGGGCTTGGCGAAGGTCAGTGAACCGACGGCGACGTCGGAGGGACGCAGCGGCTCGTCCGTGTTCATGTTGACGAGCAGCTTGCCCTTGCGCCACAGCGTGTGCCGCAGCTTGTCCTCCGGCAGCGGACCGAGGTCGCGCAGCAGGACGACGCCGGACAGCGGGACCAGGGTCAGCGCGCCGAACATCGTGTTGCGGATCAGCTTGCGGCGGCCGAGCGCGGACTCCTTGGCACCCTGGCGGAAGTCGTCCATGACCTTCGCCCGGACCTCGGGCTCCGCCTCGATCGCGTGCCGGTCGTCGGCGAGCTCCACGTCGGACATCAGGGTGCGGGCCCAGTGGACCGCGCCCGCGCCGATGCAGAACAGCGCCACGCCGAGGGTCATACCGAGCGCGAAGTTGAGCGCGCTGATGTGCCCGAGCGGGAAGACGTAGATCGACTTGTCGCCCGGGACCACCACGAACGAGGCGATGAAGGCGACGGTGGCCAGCATCGACAACGTGAACAGGAAGGCGACCGCGCGCTCGGACCGCCTGGCGGCCCGCTCGTCGATGTCCTGGATGCGGTGCTCGTGCGGCGGCAGTCCCGGGTCCGCGAACGGATCCCTCTGGCCCGGGACGGCTACCGCGCCGTGCTCGTTGTCGTCGGCGCCCTGCTCAGCGGGCAGGTTCTCTTCTGGGGTGTCTTGGCTACTCATGACTTCTTGGCCTTTGCGGTCCGGGCGGCGACCCACACGGCGACGGCGATCAGTCCGCCGAGACCGAAGATCCAGCCGAACAGGCCCTCACTGACCGGCCCGAGGCCGCCCAGCTCAAGACCGCCGGGGCTCTCCGACTTGTCGCTGTTGACCGCGTCGAGGTACGCGATGATGTCCTTCTTGTTCTTCTCCGTCAGCGTCGTGTCGGGGAAGGACGGCATGTTCTGCGGGCCGGTCTGCATGGCCTCGTAGATGTGCTTGGGGTCGACGTCTTCCAGCGTCGGGGCGTACTTTCCGGTCGTCAGCGCGCCGCCCTTGCCGGTGAAGTTGTGGCACTGCGCGCAGTTGGTACGGAAGAGCTCACCGCCCTCGGCGATGTCCGCGCCCTCGGGGTTGTACTGGTTCTCGGTCGGCACGGAGGGACCGGCACCGAGCGAGGCGATGTACGCCGCGAGCTGGTCGATCTCGGCCTGCGAGTAGATGTTCTTCTTCTTCGGCACCTGAGCGCCGGGCTGCTGCGCCGGCATACGGCCGGTGGCGACCTGGAAGTCGACGGCCGCGGCGCCCACACCCACCAGGCTCGGCCCGTCAGTGGTGCCCTGACCGCCGGTGCCGTGGCAACTGGCGCACCCCACGGCGTAGAGCTTCTTGCCCTCGTCGATGGCGAGGGACTGGGCGGTCTCATCGGCCTTGGCCTTGTCCGCGGGCGCGAACAGGGTGTACAGCCCCCCGGTGGCCGCCAGCGCGATGAGTAGGACGACGACCGCCGCCAGCGGATGGCGTCGTCGTGCGGAGAGCTTTTTCACGGATTACCCCGGTGTCAGGATCTTCTGCGTCGGTGCTTCTGGAATGTGCGCGGGAGCGGGCCCGGCTACTTGATCATGTAGATCGTGGCGAAGAGGCCGATCCAGACGACATCGACGAAGTGCCAGTAGTAGGACACGACGATGGCGGCGGTCGCTTGCTCATGCGTGAACCTGCGGGCCGCGTAGGTGCGCCCGAGGACCAGCAGGAAGGCGATGAGACCACCCGTCACGTGCAGGCCGTGGAAGCCGGTGGTCAGGTAGAACACCGAGCCGTAGGGGTCGGACGAGAGCGAGAGGCCCTCGTGCTTGACCAGCTCCGTGTACTCGAAGACCTGACCGCCGATGAAGATCGCACCCATGACGAAGGTGACGATGAACCAGCCCCGGAGCTTCTTCACGTCACCGCGCTCGGCGGCGAACACGCCGAGCTGGCAGGTGAGGGAGGAAAGCACCAGGATCGTGGTGTTGGCCGCGGAGAACGGGAAGTTCAGGCTGGACGCCATTTCCTTCCAGTGATCCGGCCCGGTCACCGATCGCAGGGTGAAGTACATCGCGAAGAGGGCCGCGAAGAACATCAGCTCGGAACTCAACCAAATGATGGTTCCGACGCTGGTGAGGTTCGGCCGATTGACCGACGGGTGCGCGTGCCCGGTTTCTACTGTCGTTGCTGTCGCCACGCCGACATTATGTCGGTCGCTTATCCCGCCCTCACTCCCGGGGGTCCCGTTCGGAGTGTCCGTGGGGTGTGCCCTGCTCATACGGCCTGTCGAAGCCCTGTCGGAACGGGTGTGGATCAGGTGGTTGAGGGAGTAGCATCCGCGCATCGGTCCATGTCCGTACGACGGCAGAACTCAACGTCTCGGAGGAACAATGCAGCCGACCGCCACGGTGCTGGTCTACAGCGACGACTCCAACACCCGGGAGCAGGTACGGCTCGCCACCGGCCGCAGGCCGGCCGGTGACGTTCCCCAGGTCGAGTTCGTCGAGTGCGCGACGCCCGCGGCGGTGGTGCGCGAGCTGGACAAGGGTGGGATCGACGTCTGCGTGCTGGACGGCGAGGCCGTGCCCATGGGCGGCATGGGAGTGTGCCGCCAGATCAAGGACGAGATTTTCAACTGCCCGCCCGTCCTGCTGCTCATCGGCCGGCCCCAGGACGCGTGGCTCGCCACCTGGAGCCGTGCGGACGCGGCGGTGACCCTGCCGGTGGAGCCGGTGGAGTTCGCCTCGGCGCTGGCCTCCTTGCTGCGGCGTAGGGCTGCCGCCCTGAGCGCCTGAGGGCTCGGTAGGGGCTCGGCCGGCCCCCTCGCTTCTGAAGGGCAGGGGGCTCGCCTCAGACGGACTCTGGGCGCAGGCGGGCCCGGTCCGCCGGATTCGGGCCGTCCGGGGTCGCGGGGATCAGGGCGCTTCCCTTGCGCCAGTTCTGCCAGGTGAGGTTCCAGTCCCCGAAGCCGTTGCCGAACGACTCCATCACGTTGCCGTTCGAATTGATCACCTTGACGACGTCGCCGGGGCGAACGGCCTCGAAGAACCACTCGGCGTTCGCGGTGCTCATACCGGTGCAGCCGTGGCTGACGTTGGCGGACCCCTGGGATCCGGTGGACCAGGGCGCGGCGTGCACGTACTCGCCGCTCCAGGTCACTCGGGTCGCGTAGTACACGGGCAGGTCGTACGACTCCGAGCTGCCCTCGGCTATCCCGATGCTGGTTCCGCGCATCCGTACGAAGTACTCCTTGGCCAGCACGACCTTGACTCCGTTGCGGGTCTCGAAGCCGGGCTTGCCGGTGGTGACGGGGATCTCCTTGATCACCTCGCCGTTCTTGTAGACCGACATCGTGTGCGACGCGGCGTCCGTCACGGCCTCGACGCGGTCGCCCGTGGTGATCTTCAGGGGCTTCGCCTTGCCGCCCCAGAGCCGCTCGGCGACCCGGACGCCGGCGAGGTCGCTGTACGCCCGGATGGTGGCGTGCGTGGGCCAGTACTCCATGGGGCGGTAGTGCAGGGTCTTTTCGTCCACCCAGTGCCAGCCGCCCGACACGGCGGGCGTCGACTCGACCTTGAGTGCGCGTTCGACGACGGCACGGGCGGCCCTGTCCTTGACGGGGGCACTGAGTTCAGCCGTGACGGGCTGGCCCACGCCGTACTTGCCCGCCTCGGGGCCGAACTTCACGTTGAGCAACTTCTTCTTGGCGGGCCTGCTGGTGTCGAAGGCGAGGACCTTGCGGCCGGGAGCCCCGTCTTCGTTCTCCGTGCTCACCCGCACGGTGTAGCGGTCGCCCGCGGCGAGCGGCGAGGTGTTGTGCCACTGGCCGCCGTCGGCGGAGAGTTCGCCTCTCACATAGCGTCCCGCCGCGTCCGTGACCGTCACGTCGGTGATGCGCCCGTCGGAGTCCCGGGCGGTTATCTCCAGGGGCTTGTCGGGGTTGACCTTCTTGCCGTCGTCCACCGGGGCGTTGAAGGAGATCTGTCCGGCCGCGTCGTACGGTGTGGCCGAGAGGGGGTGGCCGTCGGAGCTGCAGGCCGTGACGCCCGCGCCGAGCGCTACCACCAAGAGGGTGCAACTGACGACCGTGCGGTTTCGCGGTGAGTAGCTCATGACCTCAACGTAGGAACGCCCACCGCCCCCGGCGCGGCGAGTGACCCATGCGGGTGACACGAGCGGGGCAAACGAGGGAACCCGGACCCTCCTGTCGGAGTGTCCGGGTTCCCGTGCGCTCAGCGCGTGTTATTGGGTGCGGTTCTCACCGCGGTAGTACTCGAAGACCCAGCCCCACAGGCCGATCATGATGATCGGGGCCGAGAAGTAGAGCAGCCACCAGCCGAAGACGACGCCCATGAAGGCGAGCGCGCCGCCGATGCCGAGGGAGAGCGGCTGCCAGCTGTGCGGGCTGAAGAAGCCGACCTCACCGGCGTCGTCCGCGACGTCGGCCTCCTTGTTGTCCTGGGCGCCCACGTCGACCCGCCGGGCCGTGAAGGCCAGGTAGTAGCCGATCATGATGCTCAGGCCGAAGGCCAGGAAGAGCGCCGTGGTGCCGGCCGGCTCCTTCGACCACACGCCGTAGACGATCGCCATGGCGAGGATGAAGACGGACAGCCAGATGAACATCTTGCCCTGGATCTTCACTTGCCGGCCTCCTTGCCACCAGCGAGGGACTTCTCACCGTGCGGGACGTTCTCGAGCTGGTCGAGCGCCGCGATCTCCGGGTGGTGCAGGTCGAACGCCGGGGATTCGCTGCGGATACGCGGCATGGTGAGGAAGTTGTGCCGCGGCGGCGGGCAGGACGTCGCCCACTCCAGCGAACGGCCGTAGCCCCACGGGTCGTCGACCTCGACCTTCTTGCCGTACTTGGCGGTCTTCCACACGTTGTAGAAGAACGGCAGGATCGACAGGCCCAGGACGAACGAGCTGATCGTCGAGATCGTGTTCAGCGCGGTGAAGCCGTCGGCGGCGAGGTAGTCCGCGTAACGACGCGGCATACCCTCGGCACCCAGCCAGTGCTGGACGAGGAAGGTGCCGTGGAAGCCGATGAACAGCGTCCAGAAGGTGATCTTGCCGAGTCGTTCGTCGAGCATCTTGCCCGTCATCTTCGGCCACCAGAAGTGGAAGCCGGAGAACATCGCGAACACCACGGTGCCGAACACCA
>NZ_VBZC01000057.1:52972-59804 GCF_005786655.1 Streptomyces montanus | reverse complement strand
CGGCGCCCGGCAGCCGGCCGGCGCTGCGCGGCGGCCTGGCGGGGCCGGGCCGGCGGCTGGGCGCCGTCTTCTGGCTCGCTGGTCGGAGGGACGGGTAGGCCGAGGCGCTCAGGGTTCCAGATGTGTTCGAACAGGCCCAGATATAGCTCCTGACGGGTCTGGACGACCGAGGTCATCGTCTCCCGGGGGCCGAACGGCCTGAGGGCCTTGTCGAGCTTGTGGGTCTTGATGAACTCGCGCAGCAGCGGGTTTCGTTGGTCGTAGCCGGGGGCGATGATGCCCAGCAGGACGTTGCTGCGGGCATAGTAGGCGGCCTTTTCGTTCAGGGGCAGGTCGTTGATGCTGGAGTTCTCGCGCCCCATGAGCAGGCCCAGGCCACCCAGTTGGTTGCGGCGGCTACGGAAGACGACGGGATCGGGTATCTCCTTGTGCACGCGGTGGTGGTGGTTGGCCCACAGGTGCTCGATGTGGAACCGGTCCCGGTCGAGGTAGGCGAGCACGTCGTGGGGGCGCTGGCAGGCCTCTTCGACGTAGGCGGTGGCCCGGGCCAGCAGATAGCGGATCTGATGGGCGTTGTTGCCGCGCAGCCCGAGCGTGACCGCGTCGCGTATCGAGCCTGCGTCCTGGGTGACGAGGTCGCCGAGCGCTGCGGCGACGTCGGCCACGGTGCGGCACTTGCGCAGGAGGGGTACGAGGGTGTCGTGGGCGAGGGTGTCGGCGTCGGCCGACTGCACGGGCAGGTCCTGCAGGACCCTCAGGGCGTACCAGCGGTCCATGTAGTCGGCGACGAGGCGGCCTTTGTCCTTGGCGTCGGAGGGCCGGTCGTCGGGGTCGATGGCGGCGAGGATGGCAACGGCCTGGCAGCTGAGTCCGTTGCGTTCGTTGAAGAGCACCGTCTCCAGGCGGTCGCCGCCTGTCTTGAGTGCGCGGCCGGCGGCGAGGAAGGGCCGAAACAGCCTGGCCGACTTCAGCAGGTCCCGCACGAAGTGCAGGAAGTTGTCGGGCCGTTCGGGCACCAGTCCCAGGTGGGCGGCGTTTTGGCGGACCCATACGTTGAGATTGCTGTCGATCTGCCGGCGGTCCTCGTCGAGTCCCTCGCGTGCGCAGCGGGCCAGCAGGAAGGCCTTGATGAAGCGGGAAGTGGATGTGGAGTCCTCCCGGTCGGTGACCAGTTCCCGCAGCATCTCGTGCCATTGGGTGTTCAGCTCGTCTTCGTTCGCTCCGACGTGGGACAGCAGGTGGCTCTTGAGGAGGTCCACGGCGGTCAGGCGGGCGCCGCGGTCGTTCATCGTCTCGAACATCCGGTAGCCGTGGTCGGAGCTGGCCGCCCGGATCCCGACCAGGACTACCCGGTCCAGCAGCCACTCGGTGAACCGGTGGAGGTTCTCCGCGTCGAGCTCTTCCGCGAGCTGGGATTCGATCTGCTGGCTGCGCGCCCACAGATTGCGGCGGGAGAGCGAATCCCCCACGCCCGTTTCGTACTTGCGGGACTCGGCGACGGCGCGCAGGACGGGTTCGTGATCGGTGATGCCGAGCGAGAAGTGCTCTCCGTCAGTCGTGATCACCCGGTTGAGCCGGTCGACGGCCCGGGCGTCTGCGCGCTCCTGGGCCGAAAGCCGCAGTTGCAGGAAGAGCAGGTGCAGCGTGACGAACCGCTGCTGCCCGTCGACGAGGTAGCGCCGGTTCCTGGAGGGCTCGTAGTAGACGAACGGCCCCAGAAAGTACTGCGGTGCGGTGTGTGGCCTGCGCAGGTAGGACGGGTTGGTGGACCAGTTCCTGAACGATCCGCACAGATCCCGCAGCAGCGTGCGGACTTCGTCCTCGCCCCAGGTGTAGTCGCGCTGGTAGTAGTCGATCTCATAGGTCACATCACGGAACAGTTCCTTCAGGCTGAAGCCCTGGGACCTGATCTCGTCCGAACCCATGACACCACTCCCCACCTGCCCGCCTATCTGCTCATGCTCCCAACTCCCCCAGGTTGCGTACAGACAGCGCGTGCGCGGGGTGCCACGGCGGACGATGCGGTCCGCTCACACGCGGGCGCGGTCAACGGCGGTGGCGTGGCGGGCTGTTCCGGCTCTCCGCCCGGTTCAGTGAGAGGGCCCGGGAGCCCGGTCGGGGGCCGCTCCCCCGCTGTCGGCTCGCTGGACGCGCGGCCGGGCCGCGTGCCGGAGGATCGCCTTTCCTGTAGGCCCTGGAGCGGATCTGGCCGTCAAGCCGCTTGTGGGAGTGGGCTGTTGGCGTCGCTTCGAAGTGACAGAAGGCGGCCTCGCCGCCGGTGAAGGTGGCGTCGGCGCCGGTGAAGGTGGCGTCGGCGCCGGTGAAGGTGGCGTCGGCGCCGGCGACGATGGTGAAGATGCGGACCTTGGCCACGGCCTTGTCCGCCTTGGTCTCGGCCTTGGTGCTGATCTTCTCGGTGAACGCGTCGCCCGATCGAACGCGGGCTCACAGCCGCCCGGCGCGGCCCGCGTCATGTAGGGCATCTCGGCATCCCCGGCGTGCAACACGCTCCGTCAACCCCAGGCCAACCGATCAATATGGTGCAGATAGCGATCAACTGCACTGCAAAGGAGCCAGAACAGATCCTGGCGGGCACCTCGCGGCACCTCTGTGAGGCTCAACTGCCGCTGCGTGCAGGAGCGTTCGCCCCGGGGACCGTCCCCCTCCGGTCCGCCCCTCCATCGAGCACCTGTCTACACCTGCCCGGGCGGCATTACGCGGTGCTGGTGTGCACGATGAGGTCGGCGAGCGGCTGCTTCTCCAGGTAGCGCACGGCAGTGTGCGGATCGGTGATGCCGTTGCGGACGAGTTCGTCACGGACGGCCGGAGCGACGGCCGACAGACCGCTCTGGGCGACAAGGTCACCGGCAGCGTGAAGGTTCAACCAGTCGATGCCGTCGGGCAGTTCAAGGGCGCCGTCCTGGCCCAGCGAATGACGGATGGTGGGCCAGGCCAGGGGGGATCCGCAGGTGACGAGGGTGGTCAGGCCGTCGGGGCCAGGGCCGGTGTCCTCGCGGGTGAGCATGTCGAAGGCGATGACGCTGCCCAGGGAGTGCGCGATGACCAGGCGGGGCCCGGGGCGGTGCAGTTCGGTGCGGACCTCGGCGCGGATGCGCTCACCGATGTCGTGGTGCAGGTAGCGGTAGACCTGGCGGACGAAGCCCAGCAGACGCCGCCCCATGTCACGGCCGATCTTGTGGTCGACGGCGACCACGGCCTGGGCGACAGGGCGGGGGATGTAGGGGATGCCCAGGCCGAGGGTTTCGGTCTCAAGCTGTTCGGGATCGAGGTCAGGTGCGGCGTACAGGGCGAGGGTGTCGAGGACGAATGCCTCTTCCTGGTCGGTGAAGGGGTCGGTGTCATCGACGAGCGGGGGGTTGTCCTGTGCGCCCAGGCGTTTACTCGGGGAGCGGAAGAGGTTGCCGTAGTAGGCCACCGTCAGCGGTGGGATGGGGCAGGCGGGCCCGTGGTGGGTGCGCAGGCCCTTGGTCAGGGCGCCGGCCCAGTCGGCCGAGAGTTTCACGGCGTTGGTGTTGCCCTGCCAGATGCCGTGGATACCGACGATGTGCACGCTGTTCTTTTCCCCCCGGGACCTGCTTCCCCGCAGGATGCGGGGCTGGTGGCTGCCGGGATCCTATCCGGCCGAGGCGGCGGCCGCGTCGCGGCTGCGGTCTGGCTGGGTGGTTAGAGTGCTGGGCAACGTGTGTGTGAGGGGGCGTAGTTGAACGGGGTGGCGCCGTGGCCTCGGCGGCTGGTGGTCGTTGCGGTGGACGAGTACTTCACCGAGGATGAGGCCTTCACCGCGGGGATCCAGAAGCAGGTGGAAACGATCACCGGCTGGCTGGCCGATCCCGCGATGGACGCGGGGCGGCGGTTCGAGGTCGCGCGGCCCAAGGAGCTGACGCAGCCGGAGGATTTGCGGCTGTTTTTGACCGAGCAGGAACTCGCGCAGGCGCAGTGGGACCAGGCGCTGGTCGTCTACATCACCGGGCACGGCCTGCGCGGCCAGTCCCGGCGCCATTACCTGACCTTCGGCCACACCTCCCCCGACCGGCTGCTGGGCACCGCGTTTCCCACCAGCGAGCTGATCACGCAGGTCATGGACAGCGAGGCGGAGCACGTGCTGGTGCTCGTCGACTCGTGCTTCGCCGGCAGCCTCAAAAGCGAACTGAGCGTGCTGTTTGAGGAGTTGTGCGCGCAGCGGCGCGACCTGAAGACCCTCGCTGTAATCACCAGCGGCGTTTTCGAGCAGGAGCCGCACCGGGGCGAGTTCACACGGCTGCTGAAGCTGGCACTGGACAAGGCCAGGGATGAATCGGCCGGCTTCACCTCGTCCCATCTGTCGTTCGAGGAATGGGAGAAGCTCCTCAACACGGTCGGGGATGAGAATCCCGGCCTGCTGCGGGCGCTGTGGGTGTGGCCGGATTCGCGCCGCGGCGAGCCGAGCCGGTGCCTGCCCAACCCGCACTATGAGCCGCAGGAACAAGTCGTGGAGGCCTCCCGGCAGCCAGTGTCGCTGTCGGCATCCACCCTGGAGCAGTACTGGCTGGCCCGCGCCTCGGGCCGTACCGATGACGATGATCCGGGCTGGTATTTCAGCGGGCGCCAGACGCTGATGCAGGCGCTGGTGGAGTTCGTCCAAGCCGGGGCGGGGGTGCTGGTGGTGACCGGGGCTGCCGGCTCGGGCAAGTCGGCGCTGCTGGCCCGGCTGGTCACCCTGAGCGATCCGCTGTTCGTTACCCGGTTCGCGGACATGGTGGAGACGGTTCCCGCACCGCTGCGGCCGCGGCTGCGTGGGGTGGATGCGGCCGTGCTGGCGCGGGGGAAGTCGTCCCTGGCGTTGATCGAGGATCTGCTGGACGCCCTCGGCGCCGAGGGCGTAGGGGGCATAGGGGGCGAGCCTCCCTTGCAGGCGTTGTTGGACCGGGTGGCTGCGGCCTGCGCGGAGGTGCTGGAGCCGGTCACCCTCGTGATCGACGGGCTGGATGAGGCGCAGGAGCCCACCGCGTGCCTGTCCGACGTGATCGCCCCGCTGGCCCGGCTGCGTGCCGCGGATGGGGAGCCGGCGGTGCGGTTGGTGCTGGGCATGCGTTGTTCGGCGCAGGACGACGGGGGCGGCAAGCTGCAGGATGCGGCGGCCGACCAGCTGCTGAGTTTTTTGCACACCGTGCTGCAGGCGGGGATGGGCGAGAGCCGCGTGCCGCTGGACCTGCTGCGCACGGACGGTGAACAGACCGCCGACGACATCACCGCCTATGTGGAGATGGTGCTGCAGGCGGCCGAGGACAGCCCGTATGCCGGCCATGGCGCGGCGGCGGCCGAGGTGGCGGCGGTGATCGCGCAGGCGGTGACGCCATCGTTCCTCGACGCCCGGCTGGCCGCCGCCCAGCTGAGGTCCGCATCCGGCCGGCAGGACGTGCAAGATCCCCTCTGGCGCGACCGGTTGCACGCCGGGACGACGGCGCTGCTTGCCAGCGATGTGCGGCAGGTGGCCAGGGACCAGGACATCAGCCTGTCACTGCTGCTGGCGGTGCTTCGGGCCACCGCCTTCGCCCAGGGCGCGGGGCTTCCCTGGGCGGAGGTGTGGCCGGCGGTGGCCGCCGCGGTCCTCGGCCCGGCTGCACCGCCCGCCGGCGAGATCGATGCGGTGATCCGCACGGTGCGGCACAGCCGCCTGGTCGGCTACCTCGCCGCCGGTGAGGAGGACGGCCGGGTCACCTACCGGCCCGCCCACCAGCGGGTGGCCGAGGTGCTGTTGACCGAACCCGGCTTGCTGGCCGTGGATCCCCTTGCGAGCATTCCTGAGAAATGGGCTGCCGAGATGGAATACCTGCAGCCCGTGCAGCAGGTCCACCGTGCCATCGCCGAGGCCTGCGCCCGCCTGGCCGAGCAGGGCGGCCGCCTGGCACCGCATCCCTACGTGCGCCGCCACACGGTGGCCCACGCCGAACTGGGCCACACCCTGGACGATTCGATCATGCCGGTGGAACTGGCGGTCTGGGAGAGCTCGGGGTCGCTGCGCGGACGGCTGGGCCTGCCGCTGCCGGTGGGCGACCCCAAGCGCCGAGTGCTCACATCGGCCGGGCTGATCGAGCCCTACCTGGATGAGTCCGCGGATGCCCCCTCCCGCTTCAGCAGCCTCTCCTTCCATCTGGCCACACACGACGAGGAGCAGGGCAAGGACCTGCTGCCGGCATCACCGGCTCCCGCCCGTTCCTTCGGCCCGCGGCTGCGCACCCACTGGGGGCGCTGGCAGGCACGCACCAACGTGGTGGCTTCCCCCGTGGGCCGGGTGCACGCCCTGTGCGCGCTGACAACGGTGGACGGCCGCCAACTGCTCGCCGCCAGCACCCGTCACGGCATCGGCGTCTGGGACAGCACGACCGGCCAGCAGCTCACCCACATCGACACCGGTGTGGCCCATAGCTTGACGGTCGCCAAGGGGACCAGCGGGCGCCCCTTCCTGGTGGCGGCCGGCCCCCGCAGCGCGGCGGTGTTCGATCCGCTCTCGGGCCGCCAGCTGGCTGGCCTGGAACTGCCCGGTGTGCGCACGGTGGTGGTGGCACAGGATGGTGCCGACCGGTGGACGATGGTGGTGGCCAGCAGGCGGGACGAACTGGCTCTGTGGAAGCCGTCGGAGGACGTGGTCCAGCCGGTCCGCCTGCCTGACGATCTCCGCCTCCCGGACCGGCTGACCTGGGTCCGTGACCCGCAGGGCCGGGGCTACCACCTGTGCAAACGGCACCGCGCCGGGTGGGTGCTGTTCAACCCCCTGACCGGCGACGTCCTGCCCCTGCACCTGCCGTTCTCCACGGCCCGGTCCATGGCAGCG
>NZ_VBZC01000057.1:0-52962 GCF_005786655.1 Streptomyces montanus | reverse complement strand
GTCTGGCTGTTCAACCCCTTCCAGAGCGCCGCCCGCCAGAGCGAGCTCTTCCCCACCGATTCCCTCCAGGCAGGCGAGGTAGTAGGCCGATTGCCCGTTCGCGGCCAGCGGCTCGTGGCGCTGGCCGCTCCCAGTGGCGCCAGCGTGGCAGGCATCGTGACGGACGACGCCATCGAGGTGTGGGATGCATCCCGGCCCGAGCCGCGGCATGTGGGAACGTACCCGGCGCAGCCGCGAGCGATGTTCGCCGGCATTCCCAGCCCAGATAAGGCCTGGAAGGTTGCCGTCACCGGTGACGAGGGCGTCCAACTGCACGGCCCCCACCCTGCGGTGCAGTGGGACCCCAGCCCATCCCCCTCCCCACGGCCCCGGCCGGCACGCAAGCCGCGGCGGGTCGTGCAGGCAGCGCACATGATGGCCGCCCTGCTGTCCGCGACGGGTACGCAACGGCTGGCCGTCCCCACTGGCTCCCAGGTGGAGATCCTGGACGCCGTCACCGGGCAGTGCCTCGACCGCTACGAGCATTCCTCCCCCGTGGCCTTCCTGGAAGCCCTGCCCGCCCGGGACGGCTCAGCCGCCGTGGCCGTGGGCGATGCGACGGGCATCCGTCTGTGGAACACCGCAGATGATGTCGCCCGGCCGCTTGTGAACGGCTCGTTCGAGCAAGCCCGCTGCTGCGCAGTGCAGCTCCCGGATGGGCAACCCGCTCTCGTGGTGACCGACCGCAGCGGGACGATCATCGTGGACGCCGTCACCGGCGAGGTAAGACCGCTCCCTGGCACCGGGCCAGTCAGCGCGCTGCTGGCGCTGCCCTCCCCCGCTGGCCGGTGCCTGGTGGCGGGGACGGTGCGCTCCCGGCTGCTGGTGTGGGATGTGGCCGGTGGCGAACTCGTCGAGGAACGCACGCTGCCCTACCGCAACACGGTCACCGCCCTGTGTCCCGTCCCCCTGCCCAAAGATCGTGTCGCGGTGGCCATCGCCACGCCTCATGAGATCGCATTCTGGGATCCGCAGGGGTGGAGCCGGGTGGGCCGTATCGACACCCCGTACACCGCCGTGATGACCGCACTCCCCCAGCCCTCGGGGTCCTGGCTGCTGGCAGCCGGCAACGGCACCGGCATGCGGCTGTGGGACCCCCTCACCGGACGCCTCGTACATTCCCTGCTCACCGCGGCACCGGTCACCAACATCGTCCACACCGCAGGCGACACGCAGCGTGTGCACATCGCCGGGCCAGCAGGGCTTGCCACTCTCGGCTGGCCGCTGAAGGCAGAGCCGTCGTAGGGACGGCAAGCGCCCGTTGATGACGTGTCGCAGCCGATGGCCCGCACGCGGGTCGGGCCCAACGCGTTTGGGCAGCAATGCCTCTGCGAAGGCCCGAGGTCCGGCCCGCTCGTGTCCTGGCGCCGCTGCGGGCCTGAGCGAGACGCGTATGGTCAGCACATACTCTCGCGGGGCGTTCGTGGCGCAGGCGCCCGCCGGTTTGCCGGCATGCACCACCAGGCCGTGGACAGCGCGGATAGTCTCCGATGCGTGATGAACGACGGTCTCATGCGTACCACCAGCCGGCTCTTCGACGCCTTCTGGGCAGCGGGAGTCTCCAGTCCGCTGGAGATCGTGGAGCAGATATCCCACCTCCTCTATCTCCGTGAACTGGACGGCGTCCAGAAACACTGGGAGCGGGAGACTGTTCGGCAGGAACCACTGCAGAGGCAGCCTATCTTCGCTCAGGACGAGCAGCATCTGCGCTGGTCCCATCTGATCCGCCTGACGCCTCAACGCATGTATACGTCGATGACCGACGAGGTGTTTCCCTGGCTGCGTCGCCACACTTTCGCCGGGGTGTGCTATTCGCAGCTCGTCAAAAATGCTCGTTTCACGATCCCGACTCCCAGTCTCCTCGCCAGGGTTGTGGTCCTGCTCGAGGAGGCGCTCTCGGCTGGGGATGCCAACGCGGGCGCTCTGTATGAGCAACTACTCGCCCGGGTCGCCGCGGCCGGTCCCTATGGTGCCTTCGGTACGCCTCCTCATCTGACGGCTCTGATGGCAGCGATGGCTGAGCCCGGAGCTGACGACGAGGTATGCGATCCAACCTGTGGCACGGGTGGTCTCCTGGCTGCCGCGGCTCAGTTTGTCCACCGGTCCCGCCCGGACACCACGCAGCAGAGCGCGGCGGTGGTGAGCGGCAGGATCCACGGGTTTGACTTCGACACGACCATGCTGCGGTTGAGCAGCATGCGGCTGGCTCTTCAGGGCTTCGAGGGTGCTGATCTGCGCTACCGGGACAATCTGGCTGAGGGCGTCGGGGCGGAGCGTGAGCGCTACTCAGTTGTCCTGGCCCATCCCCCGTTCGCGGGCAGCGTCGACTACGAGGCCGTCGCACCGGAGTTGCTCGCAATGGTGCGTACGAAGAAGGCCGAGCTTCTTCATCTCGCCATGATTCTGGGGCTGTTGCAGCCGAAGGGACGCGCGGCCGTGATTGTCCCCGCCGGGCTGCTGTTCAGCTCGACTTCTGCACACATCGAACTTCGGCGCTTGCTGGTGGACGTGCATGGGCTGGAGGCTGTGGTGCAGCTGCCCGGCGGCACCTTCAAGCCGTATGCGGGGGTCTCGACGGCGATCCTGTTCTTCACCAAGGACGCCGGACAGGCCGACAGCGTGTGGTTCTACGATCTCACGGCGGACGGCTGGAGCCTGGACGACCGGCGTGAGCCGCTGCTGTCGCAGGACAAGCTCGGGGTGGCTCCCGACAGTGTTCTGGATGCCGTCGATCACACGCGTAACAACCTCCCGGATCTCATGCGGCGTTGGCGGCTGCGGCACAGCAGTGAGCGTCGGCGTGCCCGGTCCGAGCAGAGCTTCTGCGTGACCAGCGCGGAGATCGCCGCGGAGGACTACAACTTGTCGCTGGGGCGATTCCGTCAGATCCATGAGATGCAGCGGGCCGCTCAGGAAGGCATCCGTCTGGGGGACTTCGCTGAAATCTTTCCCGGGTCCGTGCGCAGATCCGAGCTGGACGAGGAACCGGATGCGACGGACACGGCGGGGCGACGGCGGGTGTTGACACCCACCCTGCTGACCAGCACGCTGCCGGATGTGGCAGACCTGCCCCTGCGTGCGGACCAGCGCGAGCCCCGCCGCCGGTTGCGGCAGGGCGACATCATCGGACGGGATCTCGCCGGTACCCGCCACTGGACATGTGTGCCGAGCCAATACGACGGCGTGCAGCCCGGCCAGGGCCTGATCGTCATCCGGCTCACCGAGGAGCTTTTGCCCCACGAGTACGTGATCGCCTACCTGTCCAGCGCTTTGGCTGAGCAGCAGCTGCCGAAGTACGGAGTCATCCCGCGCATCAAGGCCCGCGAGATGGCCGACATCTGGATCCCCAGGTGTGACGGCAATCTGTCGGAAATCCGCGCCTCCCTCGCCATGCTCGACGAAGGAGAACGGGAAGCCGCACGCATCCAGGACGACCTCCACCGGAGACGGATGCAGATTTTCGAAAGCGGAACGGGTTCGGCCCGGCGTGGGCGGCTGGATGACGCCGCCGCGATCAGCTCCTTGACCGCGCAGAACCTGCGCCGGCACAACGAGCCCTACAAGCTGTTCCAGGATTCGTACCCCTACGCCGTAGCGCGCGCGGTCCGCAAGTTCCGGCACTCCCTGTCCCTGGCGGAAAAGCACGAGGCGGCCATCCAGTGCGCCGAGTCCTTGATCCTGTCCCTGGGCATCATGGCCCTTGCCCTGGCAACCGACCGCGGCCGTCAGGATCTGCCGGCCATCGCCCAGTGGAGCCAGTCCGTTGAGCGGGGCGGTGTCTCCCTCGGCCACTGGGTGGGGGTAGTCAAGGCAGTGGCCGAAGACGCACGCCAGCACGGTGACCCCGCCGCCGGCCTCGTCGAGGCAACAGCCCGTAAGAAGGGCGGGAAAGGCCTGGTCGCCGATCTCGACCAACTGGTCGTGCTCCGCAACAAGATCCGGCACGGCGCAGGCCCTCGGACACGGGCCGAGCTGGAGAAGAGCCTTGGGCGCATCGAACCGCTGATGCTCAGCAGCCTGTCGGGGTGCGCGTTCCTCGCCCACACCCGATGGGTTCACACGGACCGGCTCCAATGGATGCCTGACGCCGGGAAGTTCCGCGTCTCAGGCCTGGCCCTGATGGGTGACCACCCCGACTTCGCAACGGTCTCCTTCGACACGGCACACCCTCTGGCAGACGACCGGCTCTACCTCATCCCCCCAAACGACGAACCCCTCCCCCTCTCGCCGTTCTGCCTCCTGAGCGACTGTCCCACGTGTCTGGCACCCGAGCTGTACTACCCCGACCGCATGACGAGTTCCACGGCTCTCCTCAAGAGCCTGGATCGAGGCCACGAACTGGACAGCGACTCTGTTTTCAAGGCGCTGCGCGAGTGGGGCACCCCGTGAACCTACGGCCAGTTCCTCCACGGACCAGGAGCGCCAGCGCTACGGCCTGGCTTCTCAGGGCTCAGCGGCCGGTGGGGGTGGAGTGCTTGGTTGCCCCCACCGGTGCACGCATCGCTTGTACTTGCGGCCGCTGCCGCACGGGCATGCGTCACTGCGCTGGGGTGGCTGGTCGCTGCCGCCGGCGTAGGAGAGACGGTTGAGGCCGTGGATCTCTGCCGTCAGGCCGATGTCGTCCATGGTCCACTTCACGAGCGAAAGACTGGTGTGGACCACATCGGCGGCCAGGACGAGAGCGTCGGCGGCGGCGTGGGCGACGGTCGGCTGCATGGCGTAGCCGGAGGCGGCGAGCGGCTTCAGGGGGCGGCGTGCGTAGTGCTCGATGGCATGGGTTTTGGGCCGGTCCGAGGCCCGCAGCACGGTGTGAGTGGTGGCGGAGCCGAAGCTGGGGTGGACTGCGTCGCACAGCCATTCGTACAGGTCGAGCACGTCGACGGTGGTGGTGTTCTTGGCCAGTTTGTTGATGTAGGTCATCACGTTGGTGCTCTGGAGCACGGGAGGCCGGCCGGCGCTTTGTCCGACGCGTGAGGCGTACTGGAGTTTTGCCAGGCGGTTGTTGAGGTCGGCGCTGAATCGGGTGAGGGAGTCGGTGGTGGGCGGGCCGGCCTTCTTGAACGTGTCCCATGCCTCGTGGAGGAGGGTTGTTTCGTGGGTGAGGGCGGCCGCGCCCTCCAGCAGGGAGCGGGAGCATGCGGCCGCGACGAGCAGCCGCCAGCGGCCCAGGGCTTCCACGGTCTGCTCAGCCAGCTCGGCGGCGCGCCACAGCTGGGTCAGCCGCCAGGCCGCCATTCTCATGTGCAGGTCGGACAGGGCGAAGTGGGCAATCCAGTCCCGTGAGCCGAGCGCGGTGGTGTCCTGTATGAACGGGCTCGCCTTGCCCGACCACGTGCCGTCGGGATGGGAGACGGTGACGAACGTCCAGGTCTCCTCCGGTGCGGCCGCGTTGAGCAGGTTGGCGAGCTCGGTTGTCGCGTCGTTGGCGTTGTGTGCGTGCAGCGGCACATTGATGTGAACCACGGCCTGCGTGCTTTGGGCATCGTCGTCGGCCAGCGTCATCAACTGCCGGGCTGCCGCCTGAACACGGTCGGCCCGTTCCCTGCCCAGGGCCCGAACGACTTGTTCCTCAAAGCTCACACATCCCCCCCACTGCCCGCTCCATTGGTGGGCGTCACGCGCCCAGACTACTGGTGCACTCCAGAGGCAGGACCGTTGGTCAATCACCGGATGCCGAGCATGGCAAGCCGTTCGTTCCGCTCCGCCAACCGGACGGGGCCCTCACGCCTCTGACCAGCGCAAACTCTGCACCCGCTATAGCAGTCGGCGTGAGAATGACCTGGCCTTTCGTCACTCCCGTCAGCAACAGGTGAACACCACCGGTCAGTGGCAACCACCAGGTCACTGAGGCTGCGCCACTGACACTCAGATGACGAAGCTCAACTGACACTCTCCCGCAGACCGTCACTGGGCCGGCTGACTTCTGGGACCGGTCGGCTGGCGACTGGCCTGTGCGAGACGGTGGAGGCGAAGGCTTCCAGCACGAGGTGAGTGAGGCACGACAGGATGCCAACGCTGCTTGCAGGCTGGGGACCAAGGCACTGCGCCGTCGCGACCTCGACGGGGCTGAGGCCTGGTTCGCGGTTGCCTGCGAACAGCAGCACCCCGGTGCTGCCTTCAGGGCCGCGCTGACCCGCCTGCTGGCCATGACTCCCCCCGCGAGCGGCTTCGTAGATCAGGTGCAGGGCGGCAAGAGCTTTAGGCTCGTCAGCCATCTTGAGGGTGGCAAGACCGATGCGTTCAATTCTCTGGCTTGGGCAGCAAGGTGGGGACACGGCGACGCCCAGCACCTGATCGGCCGTCTGCGTACGGACGCTGGAGAACGTGTCACCGCGGTCGGCTGGCCACTGGGAGAAGAAGCTGCCGACGCTGACGACGGCATCCTCCGCGACGGCGCCAGCGTGGTGCCGATGGCGGACAACGCGCTGTACGAGCCGCAGGACACCGAGTTCTACCCTCCGTCCGGCCCGTGCCGGCATCCTGGCTGACCGCGCTACGGCCCGGCGGGAGGGTCGTGACGACGATCGCCGGCACGGGCCTGATCCTCACCGCCGACAAGACCGCAGACGGCGGCGCCACGGGGCGTATCGAGTGGGATCGGGCCGGATTCATGCCAGCCCGCCAGGGCGACGACTACGAGCACCCGGCCGAAGACATCTGGAAGGGAGCCGCGGAAGCCGAGGGAGAGGAGGTCATCACCAGCCGGTACCCGCTGCTCTACCCGTCAGACGCGTGGGACGTCATGTCAATGCTCCAGCTCCATCTCCCCGGCATCGACTACCGGCGCAGCCAGGACGGTGACACGCGCACTGTGTGGCTACTGCACCCCGACGGCTCATGGGCCCGCGCCACGGCAACTGGCTTCCTTCAGCTCCCCGACCGTTCACCAGAGCGGTTCTCAACGCCTGTAGAACGAGCTGGAACGCATCCGCAACCGACTCAACCGTGACGGCGCACTGCCCGTATACGCCGCTTGGGTCAGCATCACCCTGGACGGGACCACCACGCTAGCTCGCGGATCCTGGACCCTCACCCTGTAATCACCTCCCCGTTTCCTTCTTGTACCGGCCGGCGAGGTCACTGGTCGCACCGAGCAGCACCTCAGGCCACCGCTTCGATGCACCCACCGCTTCAAAGGTCAACACCAGACAACTGAGAAACCACAAGTCACGACCACCATGAACCTGCAGCTAGCTCGCGCGATGGCATCAAAGGAGATTCTGATCATGACTGATCAGAGAAATCCTGCCGCAGAGATCCATTCGCAACTGGTGAGCAATCGTTTGCGAAAGGAAGGCAGCATCGGGCGGCTTGTGCGTGCGCCTGCCTGCCGTGTGTGCCTTCCGGGCTGTTCCGGGCTTCTTTTGGGGAGGGGTGAGCGAGCTGAAGGCCGGCGCCGTGTGACAGTCTGGGGGGCGGCTCGCACCAGGCTAGTCGTCGACGCACTTGGGGTACTTCGAGCCCCGGTTGCAGTCGTGGTAGTCGTACTTGCTGACCCGGAACTTCTTCTCTTCGCCCGCCGTGGTCGGATCGACAACCAGGTAGAACTTCTTCCCGTCCTTGATCTTGTCGGTGACCTTCCCATCGGGCCCTTGGTCGAAGTTCTGCGCACACCCGGCGAGGGCGAGGGTGCTGACTGCCATGAGGACGGCGGCAAGGCGATACATGTCGTGCTCCGATCAACTTGATGTTGATCACAGTCTAGGGGTGATCGACTGACTACCTGTCAAGCCAGGGTCGTCACACCTGCGAACAAGATCTCGCGAACAGGATCCTCAGAGAGGGCCGAGAAGTGCGTGCAGCTCAGCTTCGGGAGCACCAAGTGGACGCAAGTGCACGTATCCGCAAGTGGGCGGGATTCCTTGCAGGGTCACCTGTGCCGTCCTAGTACTCCAGTCGTAGATCGTTATGCGCCCTGGTCTTGGGGCTGTCTGGCGCGGGCGGAAACTAAAGTGGCCTCAGGGCATCATCTGGGTAGAGTCGGGCGGTGCCCGAGTTGCAACGGCTGCATGCCAGCCATGCCCCGGCGGTCCTGGCCTTCGAGCTCGCGAACCGCGCCTACTTCGCTGCCTCGATCTCCGACCGCGGCGACGAGTTCTACGAGCAGTTCACCGACCGGCACAGCGCCTTGCTGGCTGAGCAAGAGGCCGGCATCTGCGCCTTCTACGTGCTCGTCGCCGAGGATGGCTCGGTTCTGGGCCGGTTCAACCTCTACGACGTCGAAGACGGCACTGCCAGACTCGGCTACCGGGTTGCGCAGCATGTCGCCGGCCGCGGCGTGGCGACCGCGACCGTCCGGGAGCTGTGCCGGCTGGCGGCGGCGCGGCACGGGCTCCGCACACTGCGGGCGGCCACCGCCCGCGACAATGCCGCGTCCCAGAAGGTGCTGACCAAGGCCGGGTTCGTCCCGGTTGGCCCGGCCGACCCGGCCGACATCGGCGGTAAGCCAGGCACCTGGTATCAGCGTGACCTAGAAGTCCAGCCGTAGAGCGTGGCGTACAAGTCCAGGACCCGTTGGGCCGTGGCGCGGAAGTTCGGGTCGCGGATGAAGATCCAGGAGCGGTGCTGCCAGGGTTTGAGTGCGTCGTCCCTGAGCCAGCGGCGCACCGTGGAGGCGGAGACAGTGTCGGTGATGGCCCGAGTGACGGCCTCGCGCGCGAGCTCGGGGCATATGACCAGCCTGAGAGCGGAGTTCCGGACTCGGTGGGCAACTGACAAGCCAGCGCCTTGACTTCGGCGATCTGCAGCGCGGTGAACGTCGGCGGCCGCCCCGACCGCTTGCGGTCGGCCAGGGCAGGCACCCGGCCGACCGCAAACCGGCCGCGCCAACTGCGCACGGTGTCCACTTGCAGGCGGGTTTCAGCGGCGATCCGAGCGTTGCCGCGGCCTCGTGCCGCCAGCAGCACGATCGTCGCCCGCTGGCGTGCCTGGTGCGCGGTCTTGTGGCCGTAGGCCATCTTCTTGAGCCGGTGGCGCTCGGAAGCGGTCAGTTCCACGGGCACGGCGGAGCACGCGGGCATGGAGGAGGGCGGCCCATCATTCGGGGGCGGTGAACGTGAGTGGTGGGGCCTGCTGGCTTCTCGCACGCGCTTCTGGGAAGCCTTCGCGGTTAGTCTTCGGCGCTGGTCAGCAGCGCGTGGACGCGATGCCATGCGTCGGCTGCTGTGGCCGGATCGGTGTGGAGGAAGCGGTGTCCGATGCCGGGGTAGACGACCATCTCGTGCTGTATGCCGGCCTCACGCAACGCGTCTGTGATCTCGCGTTGCTGTGCGGGCGGGACGACGTGGTCCCTCTCGCCGACGAGGAAGAGGAGACGCCCGGTGATTTTCGGGGTCAGCGACAGCGTCGGTTCGGGGCGGCTGATCGGGATGTCGGTGGTCGGCAGCCAGCCGCCGTAGAAGACGGCCACGGCGGCGAGGTCGAACTCGGTGGCCGCGAGGTAGGCGATGTGACCGCCGAGGCTCAGTCCGACCATGCTGACGCGTGCGCTGCCGACTGCATGAAGGTGGCCGATGGCAGCGCCCACGTCGCTGAGAACGGTGGCGCGCGTCATCAGCCCCAGCAGTTCGAAGCCTCGCTCCCGGCCCGCAGGGTCGCGGGGCAGCTCGCTTCCGGGGGCGGTGCGGTGGTGGAAGTCCGGCGCGAGTGCCACGAACCCGAGTCCCGCGAGTCGGTCGCAGACGTCGCGGACATCGGCATCGACGCCGAAGAGTTCCATGCCCACCAGGACACCCGGGAACGGGCCGGGGGCCCTTGGCCGGGCGATGTAGGCACCCATCGGCGGCCCGTCGCCCACCGGGATGTCGACCTGTTCGGTGCCGATGGCATACGGCCCGGTCATGCCAAAGTTTGTGTTCATGACGTTCATGGCGCCAACGTAGCCACGGCTTAGACTGGTATCCACAGGATGTTTTTCCTAGTAATGGAAGTACCAGGATGCCTCAGACCACGATCCGCGCCAGGGAGCTGGGAGAGCTGCTCCGCTCCCGCCGCGAGCGGCTCCAGCCCGCTGATGTCGGTCTGCCCACAGGGGCGCGACGCCGCACCCGCGGCCTTCGCCGGGAAGAGGTGGCCCAGCTCGCGGCCATCTCCTCGACGTACTACACCTACCTGGAGCAGGGCCGCGAAATGCGTCCCTCCCGCCAGGTACTCGACTCCCTCTCGGCAGCCCTGCGGCTCGACGCCGCCGAGCGCAGTCATATCCACGAACTCATCCACGGCGCCCCGCCCGCCGAAACACCCGCTGTCGTGGAAACGCTTTCACCTGCCCTCGTCTCGCTCGTCGACCGGCTCGACCCGTGCCCGGCCTATGTCACCGGCCGGTGCTGGGATGTGCTGGCCTCGAACCGTGCCGCTCGGGCGTTGTGGACCGACTGGCCTGCCCGGCCGCCGGAAGCCCGCAACCTCCTCTGGTGGATGTTCACCGACCCTGGCGCCCGTCAGGTGATGGTCGACTGGCCGGCCGAAGCATCCGCGCTGCTCGGCCGATTCCGCACTGCCACGGCACGGCACCCGGGTGACCCCGGCTTCAGTACGTTGCTCGAGCGCCTGCACGCGGCGAGCCCCGAGGTAAGAGAGTGGTGGCCACAGCACAGGGTCGTCCCCCTGAGCTCCGGCACCAAGCGGCTGCGTCATCCCGTCCTCGGGGAGATCGAGTTGGAGCATGTTGTGCTCCAACTCGCAGACAATCCCCAGCAGAAACTGGTGACCTTCACTGCCACCGATCAGGTCCAGGACCGGATCTCCTCACTGTTCTAGATGGGCCTCACCTCACCGCACCGCACCGCACCGCACCGCACCGCACCGCACCGACAGCAGCATGCACAACATCGGTCGCACGTCCGCTCCGCTACAGACCCGGGGACACCACACGGCCAGTGCTCAGGTCAACCCCAGAAGGACTTCCGGAGCCGACCACTAAGCTTGTCGTTTAACCTCTGACCTCGAACGTCGCGTCGTACGCGCTCACTCGTCCGGGGATTCGCCGGGCAGGCGGACGGCATTCGCATGATCATGCGTTCCGCCACGGAATCACGTTCATACCAAGGCCGCAGAGGTGAGTTTGCTGGACCACGATGCCCGGCGAGACGCGTTCGACACCGGCCCCTCCGCGGTGCCGACAGCTGGGGATGACGTCAGCCAGCAAACCGGACGAAACCCTATGCGCCCACAGTGCCTTGCACGAATCGCCGAAGGTGCGCACGCACGGCGTCAGGCTGCTCCAGCCAGGGCTCGTGCCCAGCGCCCTCAATCCGCCTCAGCGGAAGATCGAGCCGGAGCGCAAGTGATTCAAGAGCCGACACAGGGCGGGGATCGTCGGCCCCACCGAGGAGTTCCGTTCGCGCGGGCAGGCACGCGCGCAGCTCGGCCAGATGCGCATCGAGCGGGTCCGCGCGTCCTTCCCTGCCAAGTTCACCATTCATGGTCCAGTTGACGGGGCGACGCCGCCGGGCGCCCTGCGCGGCCCAGTGCCACCCGCGTTCGGGATCGGCGTGGTCGGTGAACCAGGCCAGCGTGAGCAGCTCGACTTCCTGTTCTTCCGTGCGGTCCGGCAACTCCTCTAAAGCGCGGAGCCGCTCCTGCTGTGCTGTGGACATACGGCGATCGCGCTCCGCTCGGTCCGCGGAGCGCCAGTCACCGACAAACGGGCCGCACATCAGCAGCATCGCGGCAACCCGGTCACAGTGCGCCAGGCAGAACCGGCTCGCCAGGTCGGTGCCATAGGAATGCCCAATCAGCACGGCCTTGGACACGTCCCATGCGTCGAGCAGCTCGGCGAGATCGTCGACATGCCGGGCGAGGGAATGGCGCCCCCGCCACGGCGACCGGCCCGTGCCACGCTGGTCGTACCGGTACACGGGCGCAAGGTCCGCGACCATGGCGGCGACATCGCCCAGGTAGTCCGGCAGACCCGGACCACCATGGAGCATGACTACGGGCGGCTGCCGGGTGGTGTCTCCCAGCGCTATCCAGCGCAGCTGAGCCTTGTCCGTCATCGACACGAGGCCCTGCGTCTCCATCGAGGTCACCGCGGAGAACCTACCGGTCTCACGGAAGCTCTGCCAAAGGTTAAATAACAAGCTCAGTACCTGTTCCTGAACCCCCGGAACGCGCGGGCTCGGTAGCCTGATCACAGGCGGACCGAAGGCCAAGGAGATGGCCGTCTCCTTGAGATCGATCAAGCGGTCGAGCTCCTCGGTGGGCTTCGGTTGGCCATGGTGAGGGCCGAGGTGAGCCCGAAAGTCGCCAATGTTTGATCTTGGTGGTCCGGCGGGTCCGGCCGTCACCCGTTCGACCCAGTGTCGTTGGTGGTGATGTTGACCATCGTCTGGGCCCGGGGCGGGATTGCGACCTCGATCGAACGGACCGCGTATCCGCGGTTCAAGCGGCTGATCATCGCACATGAGCTGCATCTGCTCTTCGCGCTGACCCGGGAGGCGGCGGCGTGGGGCGGCTGAGCGGATGGATTCCGACGGCCATCAGCTCGCTCTGCTGCTGGCGTTGAAGTCCTATCAGCGGCGGGGCCGGTTTCCGAAGCCGGATGAGTACCCGGAGATGGCAGTCGATTTCGTCCGCCGCGCGGTGGAGTTGCCGGAGGGCACGAAGCCGTTGTGGGCAATAGGCCGGACGGCCGAGCGCCAGCGCACGGAGGTGCGCCGCCGGGTTGCGGCGACGTACGACCAGGCCGGGGCCCGCAGGTTCGCGGAGGCGTCGATTCGGAAAGAAGCCACGGCGAAGAACCGCCCGGCGGACCTGATCAACGTTGCGCTGGAGAAGGTGGTGGAGGCCGGGGCGATCAGTAGAAGCGGCGGATGAAAACGTCCGACTTGCCGTTGGTGTCGCCGGGCACGATGTCGTCGGCCGTGGAATGGAAGACCACGTCGCGCCCACCGGCGCTGACCGCGTCGGTCCCGGCCGAGGCGAGCTGGTTCGAGACGATCTCGTCGGTGCCCGTCTGCAGGTCGCGCAGCGTGAGCGACGGTCCGTTCGTGTCGTGTGGGGCGTACAGCAGATAGCGGCCGGTGGGATCGATGGCCACGCCCCGCACGTTCGGCACCAGTTGGTCGGTGCCCGAGCTCTCGTCGTGGATGTAGGTGTCGGAGCCCGAGAGGTAGACGACCTTGCTGCCGTCCTTGCTGAGCTGGACGAGTGTCGCCGCCTTGGACGGGCCCTCGATCGGGCCGGAGGAGGTGTCGTCGGTCCGGTCCCACACGAAGACGTCCTCTGCCTGGCCGTCCTGGTAGGCGACAAAGCGGCCGTCGCCGCTGATGGACGGCCGGGCCGAGACGGGGTGGCCGAACTCGGCGACGGTCTGCGTGGTGTCGGCGTTCCAGTCCCGTACCTCGATGCGCTGCCCGGACGGCGGTCAAGTGAAGGTGGCGACGTGGGCGATGTAGCGGCCGTCTCCGCTCAGCGACGGCTGGCTACAGCTGAGGCCCGAGCAGTTGATGCCGATCGTGCTTCCCGAGCTCACTTGGGACAGGAAGACCTTCGTGTCTCTGAACCGCAGCCCCCACAGGGCAACGTATTGCCCGTCACCGCTGATCACCGGGGGCTGGATCGGGGAGGTGTTTGTGCTCATCAGCGTGGTCTGGCTCGTCCGCTGGTCGCGGACGAACACCCTTTCCCATGTCGCCGGGTTGGCGGGTGTGAGGTTCTTCGCCGACGACGAGAAGGCGATACGCCGGCCGTCGGTCGTGATCGTGGCGCCGGCGGAGTCGCCGTCGCCCTGGGTGCCGTCGGTCGCGACACTGATCCGCTCGACCCCGGCTCCGCTGTCGCTCGCGACGCCCGCCACGGTCATGGGCTCAGCCGAAGCGGGCAGCACCATGGTGACCGCGCAGACCACGACCGTGGCGCCTAAGACGTCGTCTCATTTGGAACACGGCATGGTCGTTCTGTCAGCGTCAGGGCGTCCGCGCTATTGGGCGCTATGCACCGTCGTATGACCACTTCCACGGGCGAGGTTGGTGACGAGCCCGGGAGTGGCGACGTATATGGGGTGCCGGAAGGATTCCGCGGCTGTTTCGTGTGCGGCTTTCGGATCTGTCCCCGGCCACAGGTGGGTGAGCATGAGGCTGGCAGCGCCTGCCTGGCTGGCGTACTGGCCGGCCATGCGCGCGGTCAGCAGATACGGTGCGTCGGCGGTCGGCACCTCGTGGATGTATGTGGCTTCTGACAACAGAAGGTCAGCACTTTGAGCGAGGCGCAGGATGTCGGGGCTCGGACCCGTGTCGCCGGTGTAGGCGAGCACGGCTTCCGGTGTGGTCAGTCGGATGCCGGCGTTGGGCACGAAGTGCGGAAGGAGCCAGGTGTCGGTTCTGAACGGGCCGATGTCGAACCGGTCGCCTGGCTGGAACTCGCGAAGGTGGTACGCCCCGGCGAGCATGCTCGGTTTGTCGAGCGCGAGAACGGCGTCGGCGGCGCCGTGGGGCGCGTAGACAGGCAGTGCCGGCGGTGGCGTGTCACTCAGGCCCCGGGCACGCAGGAGAGGGTTGAGGTCAGCGCAGTGGTCGGGGTGCTCGTGGCTGATCAGCACGGCGTCAATGGCGTCGACGGTGTTGTGGTCGAGCAGGCGTGGCAGCGTGGCGTACCCGGGGTCGATGAGCAGGCGGAAGCCCGAGTACTCGACGAGGTAGCCGCTGCATGCCTGGACTGCGGTGGGCCACGCTCCACAGCCGCCGAGAACGGTCAGTTGCATGCCAAAGAACAGTAGCTGTCATGCCGTTGTCGTGAGCAGGCATTTTCCGGGCATGGGAGCGGACGTGATCGAGACGTTGGTGCCGGAGTCTTTATGGGAGCTGTTTCAACGTGTGGTGCCGTCTGCTCCAATACGGCCGCAGGGTGGGGGCCGACGCTGGTACGGGGACCGCGAGGTCCTCGCGGCGATCATCTTCGTGGCAACTACGGGCTGTACCTGGCGGCAACTGCCGCCGGTCTTCGGCCCGTCGGGGGCGACCGCGCACCGACGCTTCACCGAGTGGTCCGCCGCCCGGGTCTGGGCGAAGCTGCACCGTCTCGTCCTCGACGAACTCGGCTCGCGTGGTGAGCTGGACTGGTCGCGCTGCGCGGTCGACTCGGTGAACATGCGGGCTTTGAAAGGGGGGAGCTGACAGGTCCGAATTCGGTAGACAGGGGCAAGAAAGGGTCGAAGATCCACTTGATCACTGAGCGGACCGGGTTACCCCTCTCCATCGGCATCTCCGGCGCCAACCTCCACGACAGCCAGGCGCTCAAGCCTCTCGTACGCGGCATTCCGCCGATCCGCTCCCGGCGCGGGCCGCGCCGACGACGGCCCGCCCAACTTCATGCCGACAAGGGCTACGACTACGACGACCTGTGCCGATGGCTACGGCAGCGCGGCATCCGGCACCGCATCGCCCGCCGGGGCATCGAGTCCGCCGCCCGGCTCGGCCGGTACCGCTGGACGATCGAGCGCACGATGTCCTGGCTGGGCGGCTGCCGCCGTTTGCACCGCCGCTACGAACGCAAGGCAGAACACTTCCTGGCCTTCACGGCCATCGCCTGCAGCCTCATCTGCTACCGCGACTCGCCAAATGAGACGACGTCTAAGGCGGCCCGCACACGTCTGGTGGCGCTCCGATTCGCGTTTCCTCTCATTTTCCCCCTAAGGCAGGACATGGTCCTTCTCCCCGGTTCCCCACCGGAGGGCCACAAGCATGCAACCGCGATGGCGCTGTGGGGTCAATGCGTCGCATGACTATCGAGAGGCGCGGTTCCGGTCAGGTGAGAGCGGTCGGCTTCGCAGCGCGCAGGGCCATAGGGGGCCCGCTGAGACGCCGGGTGGGAAGGCCGAGCAGGGACATAGGGTGACGAGCGGAGACGACACGGCGAGCGGATGGCCGCACGAGGACCTCCCTCCCCGTACCGGCCGAAGAATCCGACCAGCATCTGGTGGTCCGACAGCCCTTCGGGGCTGTAGACGCCGGCGGTTTCGCGGTCCCACTGGGATTCATCGGCGAAGACGTAGTCAAGTGCACTGAGGGCCGAGGTCGGACGGCTGAGTACGTCGGCCTCCAAGCGTCCGCACTGTGCCCTCGGGTCCACCGGGCGCTCCTCGGCCGATGCCAGCCTCTCCACAGCGCCCCGGGCACCTCGGCGATACCCCGTGAGGACCACCGCCACGGCGACCGCCGCTCCCGTGGCTCTGTAAGTGGGAACGGGCAACGTTTGTCGACGGTTTTGGGCAGCACTTAGCGATCACAGGGCTCGAAAATGTCGATGCGAAGTAGCAACGCTGGTGCTTCAGATGCCCTGCGAGGTTGGTCTTGGATCCGTGTCGCTGGTTTGAGGTGCGGTGTTTGCGTGGCTCGTTCGGGGGTTCGGTGTTGGATGCCTGGCCGCTCCGCTCACTCGGTCATTCCTCCACGGCTGTGTCGCCGTAGCGCCGCGCGACCTCGTGGAACGCCTCCTTGGGTCTGCACGCGCCGTCGCCGGTCACTGCCACGATCCCGAAGCCGGCCTTGTCGAGGTCGAGACGAGGATCTTCGTGACACGGGAAGTCGGGCATGGCGAAGGTGAACACGAAGCAGCCGTGCACGCGCTCGGCGTCGTACTGGTCGATGAGTTCACCGAGGTAGCGGGCCTGGACGGCCTCGTCACGGGGGTGGTCGCCACGGATACGCGGCGGTACGGCGAACCAGTTGACGATCCAGAAGGAACCGGCTCCCCGCTGGTCGGCTCCGTCCGGCCGTAGCCACGGAGAGACGTCGACCGCCAGGACCAGGCGGCCATCCGCCGCGCGAGGCAGCGGCAGCCCGGCCAATGTCCGCCGCAGCCGGTCGACGTTGAGGCGACCCTTGTTCAGGCTGCCGTACAAGGCGCCGTGGCCGCGGCGGTGTTCCGGCGCGAGCGCCGGGTCGACCAGCGTCCGCACCGGCCCGTCCGTGCACAGCAGCGCGTCAGTCAGCTCGAACAGCGCGTCCTGGCGTGCGGTCAGGCAGTCGTAGAAGTCGCCCCGCGAGCGTGACAGCGCTGTGAACGCCTCCCATCCGTCGTTCTGGTGCAGCACACTCGTCTCCGCGGTCTCGGTCTGTTTGTGCGTCCTTGGCCGGAGCACATGATCAGGCCGAGGCCGTCCCCACGTCTGGCGAACTCCCAGGTGAGCGACCCAGTTCGAGGACCTTTTCGGGCCGGGACTTGAAACGGCGAACCTAGCGGAAATCGTCCGCGTGCTCTTGCGCCCACGAGCGGAACGTGCGCGCCGGCGCTCCGGTGATCTCTTCCACCGTGGAGGTGATCAAGGTCGATTCGGGCCGCGTTTCAGCGCTGGCCAACAGGGCCTCGACGAGAGCAGGTGGCCTGCCGTCGGCGAGCATCTGCTCTCGTGCGACCTGTAGAGGGACCTTCTCGAAGCGCGTCGGGCGGCCGATCGCTTCCCCGATGGTGTGTACCTGCTCAGCTCTGCTCAGTACCTGCGGGCCGGTCAGGACGTGTTTCATGCCCGCATGCCCGTCATCGGTCAGCGCATGTACCGCCACGGCCGCGACATCGCGCTCGTGGATCACCGCCGTGGCGGCCATGTCGGGACCGCGAACGACGTGCGTGGTGCGGATCTGCTCGGCCCACCCTCGTGCGTTGGAGGCGATGGTGTTCGACCGCAGGACGGTCCACTCCAGGCCGGATTTTTCGATCAGGCGCTCCATATCGGCGTGGAGCTGATTGATCGGGTCGGTCTGCCGCTCGGCGTCCTCGTTCACACCCGACGACGAGAGATAGACGATGCGACGGGCATGTCGTGCAATCGCCTCCAGCACGGCCAGGGCCCCCTCGGTCGTAAGGAACGGCCAGATCAGGAACACTGTTTCGCTCCCGGTCAGCGCCCCCTCCAGCGTGTCCGGCTCGGACAGGTCCCCGCCCACGACCTTGACTCCCTTCGGTAGCTCGGCCGATTCGGGATCACGCGCCAACGCACGCACAGCGGTGCCTGTCGCCAGGAGCCGAACAACAACTTGCCGGCCGACATTGCCGGTCGCGCCAGTCACAAGAATCTCACTCATGATCAGGTCAGCTTCGGCCGTGCTCGGAGTATTCCGTCCTGCCGGGCCCGGGGGCTCGAAGGCGAGGACGGGCACGGCCGTAGAGCGCATGCCGGGGCCTTGCTGAGGCTCTCCGGCCAAGGACTCACATGATCACGCCGAGGCCACCCGCACGTCTGGCGAATGCCCAGGTGAGCGACCCAGTTCGAAGGCCATTCGATCTCAACGGATAAACGACAAGCTCAAAGAGCGTTTTGTCCCGGCAGAAGTGTTTGATGGTGCTTTAGGGGGCGAGCCGGCCTGGTGTCGCTGCGACAGACGGGCTTGATGCTGCGCATGTGACAGGTGAATCGAGCGTCAGCCTGTTTCGGCCGATTCGCTCCTGTCTGATCCCAAGGCGCCCCCGTCTGACGCCGTTTGCGCCCTGGGGGCAGGCGGTGCCCGACGGTACTACCGAAACATGACGCGACACCGCCCATATCCCAGCGATCTGTCCGACGCCCGCTGGGAACTGCTGCATCCCGTTCTTTCAGCCTGGCGGGCCGAGCGAAGAGGCAGGGGCCTGGACATCGGCCGCCCGCCCGAGCACGACCTGCGCCGCATCATGGATGCCATCCTGTACGTCGACCGGACCGGCATCCCCTGGCGCTATCTGCCGCACGACTTCGCGCCGTGGGAAACCGTCTACGGCTACTTCGCGAAGTGGCAGAAGGACGGTATCTTCGACCAACTCAACGGCCTCCTACGCCAGTTGGTGCGCGAGGCTGAAGGCCGGGACGCCCAGCCGAGTGCCTGTGTGCTCGACGCCCAGAGCGTCAAGACCTCCGCGAACGTGCCGGCCACGGGCCAGGCGATCGACGCAGGCAAGCAGATCGCAGGCCGCAAGCGCCACCTCGGCGTCGACACCCTCGGCCTCCTGCTGGCGGTCTGGGTCGCGACCGCCAGCGTCTCCGACAACGTCGGAGGCATCCACCTGCTTTCCTGGATCGCCGCAGCGAACCCGCACGTCAGCAAGGCCTGGACCGACACCGGCTATCGAACAAAGGCCATCGACCATGGCGCCCGCCTCGGCATCGACGTCGAAGCCGTCCGCCGGGGTCCCGCCGCGAAGGGCTTCCAGGTGATCCCGCGACGCTGGGTCGTCGAGCGGACCTTCGGCTGGCTGATGCACCACCGTCGCCTCGCCCGCGACTACGAGACCCACCCGCACCGCTCCGAAGCCATGATCCACCTTGCGATGATCGACCTCATAAGCAGACGGCTGACCCGGGAATCGCGGTGATCGAACGCAAGACCCAGGAGCTGATCAGGTTCGGCCGCCTCACCACAGAACCGCCCAGCAGCGCGCAGCCACCTTCGGGTCCGCGCTGCGTCCGGAACATGGGGTGTCGGCTACGGCATCGAGACCGTACGCATCCTGCTCAGCCTTGGGTTTGAAGACCTGCGGCTGAATCTCATCCGGGGCGCCCGCTCCCCGCTCAACGAGGCCTCAGCGAAGACCATGGCTGCGGCCGACATGGTCGAAGAGGGCTTCATCCGCGAGCACATCCCAAAACCCGGGCAGCGGCGTGACTCTGTAGTGCACTCGATACTCGTCCAGGGCAAAGTGCCTGGTTAGTCGTTCGGCTTGTGCCACGGTTCCAAAGCCGATCAGTCAGCTCTCTGCGCATCAGCAGGGCGATCAGCTACCCGCCACCGCAAGGAATTGCCGTAAACGCCAGGCATCACCAACTGGCACTGACAAGTCATCTCATTTGGCGAGTCTGCGGTGGTGGATGAGGGTGCGGGTAATCGCTCACCGTTGCCCCTCCTGCGTCACCGCCCGATCCTCCCTGGTCGTCGCACGTTGTTTGCACGCTGCCGTTTGGTCCTACCAGGCCGGGACGAGGGCTGTCAGCATCAGCAGCGCGGTCAGGACGAATGCCCAGGGGTAGCCGGTCAAGCCGGCCACCGTGCCGAAGCCGACCGCGCCGATGCCCATACCCGCGTCGTAAGCGACATTCCACAGGGCGCTCACCGTCCCGTACCCGGAGGCCGGGACCCGGGAGTACATCAGCGTGATGGTTGCGCTCTGGGTGATGCCGAAGCCGACCCCGAACACGGCCGCACCCACGACGACCGCGACGGGGACGCCCGTGAGGGCAACGACGAGGATGCCGGCGGCTGAGGCGACCAGCCCCGGCACGACCAGCCCGGCGGCTCCGCGCCGGTCGGCGCACCGACCGGCGAACCAGCGGGATGCGGTCGCGGCGGCCGGTTGCACGAAGAGTGCCGCGGCGACCACGCCGGAAGAGCCCGGCGCCACGGCCAGTGGCAGAAAGGTGACGACGATCCCCGCGCCCACTGCCGTCACCGCGAACACGGCCGTGGGGCGGCCGAGGGTGCCGGAACGGGCCCCAGCGAAGATCCCCAGGCCCGGCCCCGGCGCCGCTTCCCTGCCGGGCAGGCCTGGGACGGCGGCGATGGAGACCAGGGCGACCAGTGCCGCCACCGAGCAGACGGGCCCGTACCCCGTGTGCAATGCCAGCCAGGCCCCGAGCGGCAGGCCCACCAGCGACGGCACACCGGCCATGATGCCGATCAGGGCCAGCCCCTCCCCGCGGCGTTCGGGCGGGATCAGCGACGCCGTCAGCGCCCCACCCGCCACCAGGGTGAACGCGAAGCCGAGCCCCCGGACAAGGCACACCGCCACGATGCACGCCATACTCTGCGACACGGTCAGGGCCAGTGCCGGAGCACCCAGAACAACAAGCCCGCCCCCAGCATCACGCGATAGCCACAGCGTGCGGCCAGCCATGGGGTTATCAGCTCGCCGGCCACCGTGGCCAGCATCAGCGCACCGGTGACCAGGCCCGCCTTGTCGCTGCCCCCGCCCGGCGCGCTCTGCGCGTACGCCGGGACGACCGACAGCAGCAGATAGAAGCTCGCCGAGGAGCCGACGACCGTCACACAGCGCAAAAGCAGCGGGCGGGTCACCAGACGCGGCCGCGCCCCGGCAACTCGGTCTTCAGGACCGACGGATGAGGCCATGGGGTGAAACCTAGGGGACGCAGCCGCCCGAAGGCTCCCCGTTTCCATGCCCGTTCAGCGGGCCAGTTCGTCGCTGGAATCTGTCACCGGTGACCCATTGGAAAAGCCACGAACCGTGCAACTCCCTTACCACGTCATCTCATTCGGCGAGTCTGCGACAGCAGATGAGCCAGCAGGCGATGCTGGTGAAGACCAGGAAGTGGCCGGTTTTGCGTTCGTAGCGTCGGCCGACGTCCTGCTGGTTCCAACGGGGCCAGCACAGGCCGGAAGCCGCGCCCATCACAAGCCGGAACCCGACACCTTGATCACAGTGAAGCGGGGCCAGCCCAAGCAGGAAAGGCGGAGCCAATACAGGGAACTGTCACAGATCACGGGGAAACGGTCACGGCGAGTGATGTCGCCGTTCGATTCGGCCTCGTCGCAGAGCCGTCGGCCGGGAGCCAGTCCGTACCCGGGGTGCCCCGGTACGGGTGTGCGATCGTCTTTGCTGCCGGACGTGGAAGGCGGTCCCGGCGCTCGCCGCCGTGCCCGCGCCCCGGACCGCCTCGGCTCAGCCCAGCGCGTCCATCAGAGCGGTGACATAGGCATCCAGCCGCTCCTCCACGGCCCGCGTCGTCAGCTCCATCCTCCCTGCCTCTCGCCATGGCTGCGACACCAACTGCACTTCTTCTGAGAACGCCAGCCCGTCCCGCACCCGCCAGTACAGCCGCTCACACGCGGCCGCGGCCAGCACCCCGCCGGCCTCCTCATACGCCTCAGCGAACCGCAGACCCCACGCCGGGCCGTGCAGCAGCGCGAGATTGGTGCAGCAGTGCGCCACATCGACATCCGCCGGGCCCCAGGAGGCAGCCGCCCAGTCGACCACGCCGGTGATCCGGGCACCTGCCGGCCCTGGGGGCGCCACGTCGAACAGCACGTTACCGGGATGGAAATCCCCGTGCAGGAACCGCCCTTCATAGAGCGGCGCGGGCTTGCGGATCACATCGATCGCCGCGGCCCAAGCCGCCGCGTCGGCGCCCTTCGGAGTCACGACGGTGCCGGCGGTCGTCAACGCCACATACTCCCGGGGCCGCTCGACGGGTCGCAACGCGTGGATCGCCACGAGTTGACGGGCCAGCACAGGGACGCGCGCCTCCAATCCCTCATCGTCGAGGACCGTCCGGCCCGCCAGATGTGTCATCAGGAGTGATGGAAACTCGCACTGCGCGGCGGTCGGATCAACCGCAACCAGTCCAGGAGCCGGCACGCCGGTCCCCGTGAGCAGGGTCAGAGCGCCAGCCTCCCTGTTCAGCCACACCTCAGCGTGCTCCACGAAGAACGGGTCGACGAAGGTCCGCAGCACCAGGTCACGGGTGCCTCCATCCAGCGTGCCGACTGTCAGCCGCCGCATTTCGGCAGTGATACCGCCGTCCAGCGCCTCGGCTCTGACGACCCGCTCGCCGGCCTCCAGATGCCGGCTCACCCAAGCCAGGGTCAACGGTCGGACAACCACTGCCTCATCATGGTTGGTCACCATGCCACCCCATCATCCCGACCACGACACCCGCGACAGTGGTCCCTACAGCTGCCTTTTGATCTTTTTGATGCGGTTCACGCGTGCCCTCGGTGCCGCCCGAGCGCCAGCGGAAAGTGAGTCCGGCGGTAACGGCGTCGAGGTCGCTGGTGAGGCCGCGGGCGAAGCCGGTCCATCCACGCAGTTCCGCCTCGGCGGCGCCCTCGATCCAGGCGGGCAGCAGGACGCCGGTCCGCTGGGTGAGCATGTCCCCGAAGCCGCGGACCAGCCGGTGCATGGTGGCCAGCTCGGGGCAGCCGTCCAGGACCGCCTTCAGCTGTTGGTGTTCGTCCCCGGTGAGCGTGGAGGGACGACGGGTAAGCCAGCCGGTGACCTGCCGCGTGCTGGGTGGCGCCGGCGGTGGCCGCGGGGTCCGGTGAGGCTGGTGAAGACGGTGTGCGGCCCAGTCCCGCAGGGTGGAGTAGCTGCCGTGCCAGTCGCGTTCGGCGAGTTCGCGATGCAGGGCCACGAGCGAGATGCGCCCCCGGGTCTCGGCGATGCGCCGGCTGAGGTAGACGTGGTGGATATCCAGGCTGCTGCCGCGGCGGTGGCGTCCAAGAGAAACCTGCTGCCAGTGCTCGGCACGGGCGTACCACTGCACGGTGTGACGGCCCCAGCCCAGAATCCGGGCGATGACCCGCAGACCCAACCCCTCGTCCAACAGACCATGGACCAGGGCACGATGCACCCGCAACCGCGCGGCGAGGCGCCCGTTGCCGTGCGACGTCGCGGGTTGCGACGAGGCCGGTGGAGGGCACCGACGGAGCCGGTGCCGACGATGGACGCAGGCAGGCGCGATGCGCGGCGACGCACTTCCCGACGGCCCTGACCGAGGTTCATCCACAGGTGAAAGCGATCAGCCACCTGCTGGGCGCCGGGCGCCCCGGCAGTGGCGCCCTCGGCTTAGGCACCGGCCCGGTCACGACACACGACCTCGACGCCGGGGGTGGGCGAGCAGCCAGGTCGTCAGCGGTGCGGTGTCCCGGGTGGGCAGCACGTCGACGTCGCTGTGCGTCTCCCCGTCGGTCAGCACGGTGGCGTACAAGTGGCCGCGTTTGATCTCGAAATCGCCACCGCCAGCACGCGCCGAGTGCCATACGACGGATCGAGCATCGCCCCAATCCGGTCCAACACCCCCCACCCACCCCGCCGTAATGCCCAGCGCCAGGACCATACGCGCCCCGGCACAGCCGGCCAACACCAGCACGAACCCGTCCAGCAACACACCCAACCGATCCGCGACGCAGGCGAACAGGCTGGTGAAGCCCGGGATCTGCTCGGCGAACGTCCTCTGCCCGCACTCCGTGTTCATGCAAACGAACCGGCGGACGTCCAGCACGATGCGGACCGGCCGGGCGGCCAGCGGCACGTCCTGCAACTGCCGTCGATAGCGATCGTGCCCCCGAGACGACGGTCGCCCGCAGCTCAGTTTCCTTCCCGGGCCCGGCCACGAGCCCGCGCGATCAACGCCCCTTTGCCGCACAAGGTCGCCTCGGCGAACACCACGATCCCCGCGAACAGCACACCCCGCCAAGAGAGTTCACGTCCATCCACATCCAGGACGTCGACTACGCCAAGCCGTTCCACTCAGATCCCGATAGACATGATGGAGCGTCAAATACGATCGGCGCGGTACAGCGCACCCCGGCACGAGCCGGGGACCCAAACACAACCCCGATCGTGACAGCTCCCCGTGATCGACAGCCGCCACCTTCCGGACACAAGCAGTCCGACGCATGCACAATCTCTCTGTGGATCAGGGAATCGCAGCACTGCTGGGGGCAACGGTAGGCGTCCTCGGAACCGTCTCCGCATCGGCAATATCCGGGTGGTCGAGCCGGCAGCAGATTGGGGCCCAGGCCAGAGTTGACCACGCGCATTGGCGCAGGCAGGCCCGGCGCGATGCCTACAGCGCCTTTCTCGCTCCCTCCAATGAGACGCGCAACGCCCTGAAGCAGGCCGCACGCGCCCTGATCGGCGATGTGGATGTGGAAGGGGCTGACCACTATCTCCATGACGCACACGACAAACTAGGAGAAGTGCAGGCAACTTGGGCTGCTCTTGCGGTCGAAGGACCCGAGTCTGTGGAACAGGCAGCCAACGGCGTCAAGACTGCACTCCACTCGATGCACACGACGTTGCTCGCATGGCGCGACTCCGCAGAGGGAGCCCCCGACCACAACGTCACGTTCGTGGAACGGCATGCAGTCGAGGTGACCAGAGTTTCCGAACGCATCGGCGCTTTCGCCACAACAGCTCGAGCTGCACTCGACGAAGCGACGCACCCCGTGGACGCCGGCAACGGATGAAACCGATGAGCAATGCTCCAGACCTGTGGATCGGCCTCGGGTTGGACGCGGAGGGCGTACCTTCCCGAATGATCCTGTGATGGTCACCGAGTAGGCCCGCGTTCGCAGCGCGGGTCGGGAAGGCACGCCCGTGCTCAGCGTAGTGAACGCCGACGGATCCACCGAGTCCGGCTCCCTGATCGACGAGATCGTCCGCGAGGGCGCCCGGCGGATGCTCGCCGCCGCGCTGGAGGCCGAAGTCAACTAGTACATACCCGAGTTGGCCGCCGAGAAGGACGCGGCCGGGCGCCGCCTGGTGGTCCGCAACGGACACCACCGGCCCCGCACCGTGACCACCGCCGCAGGTCCCGTCGAGGTCACGGCCCGCGCGTGAACGACAAGCGGTGGACGCGGCCACCGGCGAGCGGATGCGGTTCTCCTCGAAGATCCTGCCGCCCTGGTGCCGCAAGTCGCCCAAGGTCAGCGAAGTGCTGCCGCTGCTCTACCTGCACGGGCTGTCCTCGGGGGACTTCGTGCCCGCGCTGGAGCAGTTCCTCGGCTCGGCGGCCGGCCTGTCGCCGGCCACCGTGACCCGGCTGACGAAGCAGTGGCAGGACGACCACGCCGCCTTCCAGCAGCGCGACCTCGCGGGCAGCGACTACGTGTACGTGTGGGCGGACGGGGTGCACCCCAAGGTCCGGCTCGGACAGGCGCACTCCTGCGTCCTGATGCTGATGGGTGTGCGCCTGGACGGCACCAAGGAGCTGATCGCGCTGACGGAGGGGCTGCGCGAGTCGACCGAGTCGTGGGCCGACCTGCTGCGCGACTGCCGCAGGCGCGGCATGCGCGATCCCGAGCTGGTCGTCGGCGACGGCGCGATGGGGCTGTGGAAGGCGCTGGCCGAGGTGTTCCCGGCTGCCCGCCACCAGCAGTGCTGGGTCCACAAGGCCCGGAATGTCACGAGCGCCCTGCCGAACTCCGCACAGCCGGGCGCAACGAAGGCGATACGGGAGATCTACAACGCCGAGGACCGCGCGCACGCCGAGAAGGCGGTCGAGGCGTTCGCGAAGACCTACGGCGCGAAGTTCCCCAAGGCCGTCGCGAAGATCACCGAGGACCGGGAGGAGCTGTTGGCGTTCTACAACTTCCCGGCCGAGCGCTGGATCCACCTGCGGACCACGAACCCGATCGAGTCGACCTTCTCCACGGTCAAGCTCCGCACCAAGGTCGCCCGCGGCGCCGGTAGCCCGGCCGCGGCCCTCGCGATGGTGTTCAAGCTCGTCGAATCCGCCCAGGCCCGCTGGCGCGCAGTCACCGGAGCCCACCTCGTCGCCCTGGTCAGAGCCGGAGCCCGCTTCGAACGAGGTCAGCTCGTTCAACGCCCCGAGATCCTGGCGGCGTGAACAACCCCAACCGATCCACGTCTTGGCTTTTACTCCCTTGCCCTGCCGCAAGCCTCCCCAACAGAACTGAATTCAATTATGGTTTGGCTGACATCGTTGACGAGGAGGTCAATCATGGCGTTCGTTCTCATCCATGGGGCAAGTTTCGGCGCGAACTGTTGGGACGAGCTGATCCCCCATCTAGGTGCGGAAGCGTTGGCGGTCGACCTTCCGGGGCGCGGGACCAGAGCCGAAGTCGACCTGGGCACAGTCACTCTCGCGGACTGCGCCGATGTGGTCCGCGAGGACGTCGAAGCGAAGGATCTGCGGGACGTGGTACTGGTCGGTCACTCCTTCGCGGGCGTCACGATCCCGCGTGTCCTGGACCTCATACCTGACCGGATCCGCCACGTCGTCCTCGTGTCGGCCGTGGTGCCGCCGGACAGATCCCGGGTGCTTGACCAGATCGATCCCGGAGTGCGGGGTCTGGTCGAGCAGTCCATCGCCGACGGCGTCTACCACCAGACCCGCGAGGGCGCCGCCGCAATGCTGTGCAACGACATGGACGAGGCGACCGCCGCGTCCACCCTGGACCGGCTGGCCGACGACTCGGCCGCCCTGCTGAGCGAGGCCGTGAACCTGAGCGGCTATAAACGCGAGATCCCCCGGACGTACGTGCACCTCACGCGCGACCAGTGCTACGTCGAAGAACTCCAGCAGCGATCCATTGAGCTGCTTCGGCCCAACGTCATCGATCTCGACACCGGCCACATGGCCATGATCAGTGCGCCCGAAAAGCTTGCCGCCGTCCTCAACGCCATCCACGGCTGATCGCCGGCTCGGCCTGCGGCTGGCGGGCCGTGCATGCACCCACCTCGTGGCCCTGGTCAGAGCCGGAGCCCGCTTCGGACGAGGTCAGCTCGTCGAACGCCCCGAGACCCTTGCGTCGCGTGAACAACCCCAACCGATCCACAAGATTTGACAATTGCTCGAAACCGATGTCCGGACACATCGTGGGCAGAGTTCTCGTAATCGGCACGCCCACCCGAGGTAGACACCGGGCCGGCAAGCATGTGACCCACCGTGACGGCTCGCCGTGATCGCTGCCAGAGCCGCGAAGTGGCTCCGGGTGACCGCTTGTCTTGGGACCACCGGTCTCCAGATCGGTTGCCGGGACTGGCGCAGTTGTCACCGCGCTAGTCCCGGCTCGCAAACCTCGGCGCCCGGGAGCCGCCCGCGAAGCCTGCCCGTCTTTGGCTCTGCGGCCGGCCGTCAGCCGCAGTCGAGGAGGTCTCCCGGCGGGACCGCCATCGAGCCGACCAGCTTGGTCAGGGTGTCGGTCCGGCAGACCCGCCATGGACCCCCGGGCCCTACCCGCCCTCGGGCCTGCTCCAGGTTCGACCGGTGGGGGCCGGAGAGCCAGTCCGCATGCGGCCCCAGACGCGCGTCGACCGGTTCCTCTCCTCGCCGGAGCGCGTCGATGTAGGCATGATCGGGGGCGAGGCGGGCCGCCACCTCGGGACCTTCGGCAACGGCGCCGTGGCCGGAGACCACGACATCGACGTACGCGGCGGCCTCACCCAGCCGGGCGAGCGCGGCCTCGTAGGCTCCCACCTGATCGTCTTGGCGAAAGTCGAAGAGCGGGATCAGGACGTCGGAGAGCATGTCGCCGGCGAGCAGGACGCCACGGTTCGCGAGGAGGACCGCGGCGTGGCCGACAGCGTGCGCCTGATGCTCGATGATCTCGCCCAGCACCGGTCCGCCGGCCGCGGGCAGCGGGGTGACTAGCGCGACCAGGAGCTCGCGCAGATAGGCGCTACGGGGGCACCCCTGAGTAAGAGAGCCGCAGGCCTTGGTGATCATAGAGTTGCGACGCTCTGTGATCACCAGGAGACCTGTGCCTGCCTTGCCATCATGGCTGACCGAACCTCTGTGGGACCAATTCGCAGCGCTGCTTCCACAGCGGCCCGTCTACGATCCAACCCATCCGCTCGGCTGCCACCGCACACGGTTCAGCGACCGGACCATCTTCGACAAACTGCTGCAACTCCTCCGCTTCGGCTGTTCCTTCGAAGCCCTGGCAGACACCACTGCTCAGCCACCACGATCCGCAACCGTCGTGACGAGTGGATCCGGCTCGGGGTCTTCACCCGGATCCGGCACATCGCCCTGGAGGCGTACGACCGCATCGTCGGCCTCGTACTGGACCAGATCGCCATCGACGGGGCAATGCGCGGCGAGGAGGCTACGCACGGTGATGACGGCATCCGTGAGGTCGAAGAAGGCGTTGATGACGTCGATCGGGCGTTCGTATGCCGGTGTCCAGGTGCACGGTGATGTCGTCGGGCAGCGGGCAGCGGGCCCAAGTCGTCCAGAAGGTCCAGGGTCGGGGCGAGCAGTGGCGAGTCATGGCAGTTCGCTCCGGCCAGGACGCGGCCCAGCGGGATGCCGTAACCGTCTGTCATGCCCGAGCCTTTGAGGCCCTGTCTGCCTCGGTCGACCGGTGAGCGTTCGGCGGCTTCTCCACCTCCGGGTGCTTGGACCACCCACCGCTGGGACAACCGCCTCACCCGGTCACCATGACCCCACACTCACTAAGGGCTGTCCCGTAAGTGCTGGTCGCGGGTGAGATGATCTTGTCGTGGCTGGTGTGATCACGGCGTCTGAGCCGTCCTGGATAGCCCCGTTCACCGGGCTGAGCCCACGTCAGTTCGGCAAGCTGATCACCGCACTGCGGCGCGAAGGTGCGGATCCGGTCCGCAAGGGCCGGCCGTGGGGCCTGCCACTGGAGGACCGGGTCCTGCTGGTCGCCGCGTACTGGCGGACGAACCTGACCTTGCGCCAACTCGCCCCGCTGTTGGGGGTATCGAAGTCAACAGCGGACCGCGTCATCGACCATCTCGGGCCGGCGCTGGCGCTGCAGCCGCGCAAACGGTTCCGCCGCGACGCCGTCCTGATCGTGGACGGCACCCTCGTCCCCACCCGCGACCACCAGGTCGCCGAGCAGTCGAAGAACTACCGGTATTCGACCAACCACCAGGTTGTCATCGACGCCGACACCCGCCTCGTGGTCGCCGTCGGCCGACCCTTGCCGGGCAACCGCAACGACTGCAAGGCATGGGAACTGTCCGGCGCGAAGGACGCCGTCGGCAACACCACGGTGATCGCAGATGGCGGTTATCGGGGCACTGGACTGATCATCCCGCACCGCCGTGAACCCGGCCAGGCCGAACTCCCGGCCTGGAAAGAGGAACACAACACCGTTCACCGCAAGGTCCGCGCGCGGGTCGAGCACACCTTCGCCCGCATGAAGACCTGGAAGATCCTCCGAGACTGCCGCCTCAAAGGAGACGGCGTCCACCACGCCATGCTCGGGATCGCTCGCCTGCACAACCTCACCCTCGCTGGGTGACCGGCAGGAACAGCGCAGGACAGCCAGGACGACAAGACCCAGGAAGCAGGCTGGTTATAGATCCTCTCTCAACCGCGCCCAGGTACGAGTGTCCAGGCTGTCATGAGGGCCGATGCGGGAGAGTTCGGCGCCGTCGCGTCCCAGGGCCACGATGACGGGACGGGCTCCGCGCCTGATGTAGGGGGACGCCCAAACCGCGATGAGCTCGCAGTGCTCGGGGTTCTCGATCCGGCGAGCACCGACGAGAACGTGACTCACGTCCCGCCCGAGACGCACTTTGGCGCAACCGATCCACGGGGCTGCAGTGATGGAACACGGAGGGTCAATGCTGCGAGTAAGGCTGAGGACGCCCCCGCCGCTGCGAACGTCGAGTACGTCGACGTTGACAGGACCTTCTCCGGGGCCGCTGCCGCCCCCCACGTACCGCCACTGCTTGCCGAACCACTCCAGGAGCGCAATGTGCTCACGCATCTGCGGTGACTTCGGACGCCACACGATCCAGACCGCCCCGACACCGGCAGCGGCGTCGACATCTGCCGACACCACACTCAGCATGCGCCGCGGGATCCACCACGGCTGCGGCGCATCTCTCGCCAGCACCCGCCGCACCACGCCTCGCAGAAAAGTCTCCAACCGGGGTCCCGTCCACACGGCCTCTCCCCATGCGTGCATAGGGCTGCGATACCCGGCGTGCGAGAGCATCAAGCCCGAAGCCGGTGAGGCAAAGCCTCACAACCCTCCGACCAAAAGATCATTACGGGACAAGCCTTAGCGCGAGTTATCTCCAGCTCCAGCCAAGCACCGAAGGAGAACGGGCTCTATCCCTTGAGCTATGAGGGTCTGTTGCAGGACAGCCTGGCGGCCGTCGGCGACGGCGGTGGTTACGGCATCGCAGCCAAAGCCTCCTGGTGGTCGCGTGCCCACTCCTCGAACGTGCCCGCCGGTCGGCCGAGCACCCGCAGCACGTCGTCGGTGACGTAGGCCGCGCCGCCGGCACGCGCCCAGCTGATGCCAGTGATCATCCCGGTCGGCAGCTGGTCGAGCGCGCTCACGTCGATGATCTTGACCAGCCGCTCCAGCACGCGCTCCAGGATCGCCGCCTGGTCTGTGAATGTCAGCAGCTTGGGCCCGGTCAGGTCGTACCGCTGGCCGTCGTGTGCATCACTGGTCATGGCGGCGACGGCGACCGCGGCCACGTCCCTCGGGTCGACGATGGCCTGCCGGGAGTCGCCGGTTAGGTTCGGGATCGGCTCTCCGGCCTGGATCAGCGCCCTGTAGCGCAAGAAGTTCGACGCGAAGCTCGGCGGGCGGAGCATCGTCCACACGAGTCCGCTGGCCTCGATCGCCTCCTCCGCGGCGACGTGCCACTCGCCGACGGTCGCCCCGTCAAACAGCTTGCCACTGCCGATCGCGGACAACTTGACGATCTTACGGACGCCCGCTGCCCTCGCGGCCGTTATCAGGTCGATGTCGTGGTCCGCTGTCGGCACGGGTGGCACGGTCACCAGGAAGACCGTGTCGACGCCGGCCACCGCGCCCGCCAGCGATGCCGGGTCGTCGAAGTCGGCCCGCACCCCGCCGGGCCGCTCGCGGCGGGACATCGCCCGAAACGGCACGCCCCGGTCGGTGAGCAGACGCACGACGTGACTACCGATGGTGCCAGTGGCACCGGTAACAAGGATCATGGCCCGACGATCGCATCGCTCTCACGCCACGTGATAGGAGTTTTCGGCACTATCGTGGGGCCGCGTGAACTCTCTCAACATGCCGCCTGCCCTTCTGCGTTGGGTGGCCGGGATCGATGTCGCAACGGCGGCCGGTTCGGCGGCGGTCGACGTGCCCGATCACGCCACCACACTTCTCCTGCGTATCGAAAAGCGTGAGCTGATCGTCATGGGCCCCCGCACCAGGGCCGCCTATCACGTCGGTGCGCCCAGCCACTCGTGCGTGCGGGTTCGCATGCGGCCGGGTCGCGCCCAAGCCCTGCTCGGCCGTCCGCTGCGTGATCTCGCCGACCGGGCCCTTCCGCTGCGTGAACTACCGGGCCTGGACGTCGATCAGCTCGCCGCCGATCCGATCGCTGCTCTCGAAATAGCATTGGCCGACCGCCCGGAGCCCTCAGCGCGGCTCGAAGAGGCGGCACACCTACTGGTCAGAGCCACTGTCGCCACGACCGCGGCCCGGCTGCACATCAGTGAGCGCCGCCTGCACACCCTGTTCACCGAGGGCACCGGCCTGTCCCCCAAGCACTTCGCGCGTATCGACCGGGTTCGCACCGTGCTCGCGGCGGGCGCCAGCCGGTGGTCGGACATCGCCGCGACGGCGGGCTACTACGACCAGTCCCACATGACGGGCGAGTTCCGCCACTTCATGGGCATCTCGCCGGCCGCGTTCACCGCGGGGCGGCGTCCCGCCGCGACTCCGTGCACTGTCTGAGTTCCAAGACCGGGAAAGGCGGAGTTGCAGCAGTTTGTCGAAGATGGTCCGGTCGCTGATCCGTGTGCGGTGGCAGCCCAGCGGATGGGTTGGTTCGTAGACGGTCCGCTGTGGAAGCAGCGCTGCGAATTGGTCCCAGAGAGGTTCGGTCAGCCGTGATCGCAAGGCAGGCACAGGTTTCCCGGTGATCACAGAGCGTCGCAACTCCATGATCACCAAGGCCTGTGGCACTCCTACTCCGAGGTGCCCCATAGCGCCTATCTGTGCGAGCTCTAAATTAGAGGAGTCCACTCGCAGGCAGAAGCTGGTCGCCCCGCCAGCGTGCCGCACCGCTTTGACCAGCACAGATTACTCAAAGCGAAGATACGACACAGTTTCTCACCTTGTCTTTTAACCTCTGACCTCGAACGTCGCGTCGTACGCGCTCACTCGTCCGGGGATTCGCCGGGCAGGCGGACGGCCTTCGCATGATCATGCGTTCCGCCACGGATTCACGTTCATACGAAGGCCGCAGAGGTGAGTTTGCTGGACCACGATGCCCGGCGGGACGCGTTCGACTTCACGTCACGCTTCCGGGGCGACTCAGAACCACTAACAGAATGCGTTCGAAGCTTGGTGTGCGTCATGTGTCCGGCGCCTCATGAGTGTTGGCGCAGCAGCTCGATGAATGGCCGCACTTGCGTGCGCATTCGACGCGCCGGTCCGGCAGCTTGGGTTCAACTCACGGTCGAGCCTTTGGCCAGCGCGTCCATGAGGAGGTCGACGAGCCGACTGGCCTGCTCTTTGGTGCCGTGCTGCACGGCATAGGCGATGCCGCCCATGAGGAGTAGGACATCGTCGGAGGTGACGTCGGTTCGCAGGCTGCCGTCTCGGGCGCCGGCCTCGAGAAGGGTGGCGACGGCGTCGGTAAGGAGTGCGCGGCTGTCGGCGTATGGGTCGACTCCGGAGGCGATGACCGCGTTGAGTGCTGCGGACATGCCGCTCTTGGCCGTGGCGTAGTCGAGGAAGTGTTCCATCCACATCCGGGTGGCCTCGGCGGCCGGATGCTGGGCGAGGAGGTCTGGTGCCTTCTCGCACACGCGGGTGAGTTGGTGTCGGTAGGCGGCGTCGATGAGGGCTTCTCGAGTCGGGAAGTGTCGGTAGAGCGTGCCGACACCGACGCCCGCCTGCTTGGCGATGGCGGCCGGCGCGGCGTCCAGCCCCTGCTCGGCGAAGACCTGTGCCGCGACCTCCAGCAGACGCTCCCGATTATGTAGCGCATCGCTCCTGGTCCGGCGGGGGGTGGCGGGCATGCGGGTTCCTCCAGTGCCTGTCTCCAGTTGCATTCTGGAATGCGTTCCGCTTAACTCCTAACCGGAATACGTTCCGGTATCACTCTACTCCAGGAGACTCCATGCCCACTCCCTCCGACAAGGCTGTACGTCACTGGTTCGTCACCGGAGCCTCCGGCGGCCTGGGCCGCCACCTCACCGAGCACGCCCTCCAGCGCGGCGACCGCGTCACGGCCACGGTCCGCCGCCCCGCAGCTCTGCAAGACATGCGCGAGACGTACGGCGACCGGCTGACGCTCGAGACCCTCGACATCACCCGGTCGGCCGACATCGACAAGGTGATCGGCAAGACTCTCCAGTCCGCACCGGTGGACATCGTCGTCAACAACGCCGGATACGCAGTCGTGGGCGCCGCCGAGGAGATGACTGTCGAGCAGATCCGCGACCAGATCGAGGTCCTCCTGCTCGCTCCGATGCTGATCACCCGGGCCTTCCTGAAGCCGATGCGCGAGCAGGGCGGAGGCCGAATCATCCAGATCTCCAGCATGGGCGGCCAGATCGGCACCCCCACACACAGCTCCTATCACGCGGGCAAATGGGGGCTGGAAGGCTTCACCGAGAGCGTCAGCCGCGAAGTTGCCGACTTCAACATTCACCTCACCCTGGTCGAGCCCGGCGCCACCCGCACCGGCTTCGCCTCGGCCCTGCGCTACACCACCGAATCGACCCCCTACCGCGACAACGCCGTCGGCCAGACGCGGCGCTACCTGGAGACCGCCGACGAGAGCGTCTTCACCGGCGACCCGGCCAAGCTCGCCGCCGCCATCTACGACACCACCCGCCACCCGAACCCGCCCCTGCGCCTGGCTCTCGGTTCCGACACCTACAACGCCATCCACACCGCACTCACCGAACGTCTCACCGCACTCGAAACCCAGAAGGAACTTGCTGCATCCGTCGCCTTCACCCACTGATCCGCCCACCGACACGAGACGTCAGAACACCCCGGCCGCAACCACCGAGCCACGCATCTCCACAACCGCGACATCCGGAAGGTCCAGCACGTCGTCTCACCCAGCACTCCTACGCAATCCCATCAGGCGCCGCCAGCAGATCAGTGCGCATCCGAGGATGAGGAATACTTCGTGGATGTCGTCGCGGTTCTCCCAGCGGATCCGCAGGCGGCGGAACCAGTGCAGCAGCGCGAAGCTCTGCTCGACGACCCACCGGTGGACGCCCAGTCCTGAGCCATGTTCGGTGCCGCGACGGGCGATGACGGGGGTGATCCCGACCGCCCGGACCTGCTTGCGGTACTTGTCGTGGTCGTAGCCGCGGTCGGCGTAGAGCCTGTCGGGGCGTCGGCGGGGCCGTCCGCGTCGGCCGCGCACCGGCGGGACGGCCTCGATCAAGAGCATGAGCTGGGTGACGTCGTTGCGGTTTCCGCCGGTCAGCGATGCGGCCAGCGGGATACCGTGCGCTTCGGTGATCAGATGGTGCTTGGAGCCTGTTCGGGCACGGTCGACCGGGCTCGGTCCGGTTTTGGGCCACCCTTCATGGCCCGCACGTGAGAGCCGTCGATCACCGCCCTCGACCAGTCCAACGCGCCGACGGCGTGCAGCTCGACCAGCAGCGATTCATGCAGACCCTGCCAGACACCCGCGTCGTTCCAGTCACGCAGGCGCCGCCAGCAGGTCATGCCCGAGCCGAAGCCCAGTTCCTGCGGCAGGAACTCCCAAGGAATGCCGGTGTACAGCACGAACAGGATGCCCGACAGCACCTTGCGGTCGTCCAGACGCTTGCGCCCCGGGTGATCCGCACGGCGCGACACGACCGGCAGCAACGGCTCGATCCGCGCCCACAGCTCATCCGGCACAATCCATGGCAGCTGCTCACCCCTTCGCATGTGCAGGCCAACACTCCATCAGGCGCCAACATTCCAAGGGTGAAGGCGTCATTCTGTTAGGAGTTCTAATTCCGATCTCCGGTCAGCGGTCGTAGGCGATCAGTGACCGGAGACCGGACTTACTCGTCTAGGAGCTCCCCGCAGCCTTCGCCTTCTTCTTCGAGGCAGGCTTCTTGCCGGACGCCTTCTTCGCCGCGGTCTTCTTCTTCGGCAATTCGTGGACCTCGGCGTCCTCGCCGCGCGACACCCGTGCCTTCTTCACGGACTCCTCCAGCGCCGCCATGAGATCGACGACCTCGCCCGCCGGCGCCGCCGTCTCGGGCATCTCCGGCAGCTCCTTGCCCTCCCGCTTCGCCGTAATCACCTCGGCGAGCGCGTCCGTGTAGTGGTCCACAAACTCATCGCCCTCGAGATCATCGCGGATCATGCTGTCCATCAGCAGCTCGGCCCTCTGGATCTCCTCCTCCGACACCTCCACCTGGCCGGGTGCCAGGGCAGCCGGGTCACGGACCTCGTCGTCCCACCGCATCGCATGCAGCACGATCGCGTCTTCCCGGATACGCAGCAGGCCCAGCCGCTCCCGGCCGTGCCACGCGAACTTCGCGATCGCCGCCTTGCTCGTCCGCTCCAGGGCCTTCCGCAGCAGCACATACGGCTTAGAGGGCATCTGATCTAGGTAGTCAGTGTTTTGGGATGTTTTTGTGACTGTCGGGGCCGACGGTCGTTGCCTGGTGTGTGAGTGCTCGTCGTCCGTATCGCAGTGACGTGTCCGATGCCCGGTGGGCCCTGATCGAGCTGGTGTTCGCCGCTTGGCGGACCGCCCGTACCGGGCCCGGCACGGCAGCGCGGGTGCATGATCTGCGAGAGATCGTGAACGCGATCCTGTACGTCAATCGCACCGGAATCCCGTGGGAGTATCTGCCCCAGGACTTTCCTCCGTACAAGACCGTGTACGACTACCACGCCAAGTGGGAAGCGGACGGCACCACACAGCGGGTCCATGATCTGTTACGGAACAAGACCCGCCAGGCCCATGGTCGCAGCAGGGAACCGACCGCAGCCGTGGTGGACGCGCAGAGCGTGAAGACCTCGGCAAACGTGGCTGAGTCGAGCCAGGGCATCGATGCCGGCAAGAAGCTCAAAGGACGCAAGCGGCACCTGATCAGGGACACCCTCGGTCTGGTCCTGGCCGTCGTCGTCACGGCCGCCTCGGTCCACAACTCCACTGGCGGCAAGCAGTTGCTGACCGAGCTCGCGGCCACCCATCCGAGTGTGACGAAGGTCTGGGCTGACGGTGGTTATCAGGGACGTGTGTTCAACCACGGTGCCGCGTTGGGGATTTGGCTGGAGGTCGTCAAGCGGACCTCGGCCACGGGGTTCCATCCGTTGCCGAAGCGTTGGGTGATCGAGCGGACCTTCGGCTGGCTGATGCAGCACCGCCACCTGGTGCGGGACTATGAAGCCCTGCCCCAGCGGTCACGGGCGATGATCCACTGGGCCATGGCTAACAAAATGAGCCGCGAACTCACCGGAGAATCCACACCAACCTGGCGAAACGAAACGGGCATCACGCCCACAACGTCGTGAACGTTGATCAGATGCCCTCTTAGATCGGGGCATCGTCGGCCGACGGGCTGCGAGGAGGACAGGGCGTAGTACTGCGGTACTAACGGGCCCCGCCGGATTCGGTTCCGCGGTACGGGATGGTCGCCCGGTACCGCTCCTAGGTTGAGATCGCGGGTCAGTCAGGCCCAGCTCACCCAATGATCTCTTCTCCTGGTGGGAGTAATCCGTGGCCACCTTCCTCTATCGGCTCGGCCGGCTGACGTTCCGGCGACGACGCCTCGTCGTGATGCTGTGGGTCGCCGTCCTGGCCGCCATCGGCATCGGCGCCATGAGTGCACCTGGCACCTCCTCGGGGGCCCTGAGCGTTCCGGGCACGCAGTCGCAGAAGGCGATCGACCTGCTGCAGAAGGAGTTTCCGCAGGCATCCGCCGACGGTGCCACCGCGCGTGTGGTGTTCGAGGCGCCCAGCGGGCAGAAGCTCACCTCCGGTGCCAACAAGGCCGAGGTCGAGTCCCTGGTGGCGAAGCTGGAGAAGTCGCCACAAGTGTCGGGCGTCTCCGATCCCTTCACCAGCGGCCTGCTCAGCAAGTCCGGCACCATCGCCTACGCCCAGGTGTCCTACAAGGTCGCCCAGGCCGACGTCAGCGGCGCGGCCCACGCCGTCCAGACCGATGTCGTTCAGCAAGGCGAGAAGGCCGGCCTGAAAGTGAGCCTGGGCGGCAACGCCGTCAAGGACAAGGCCGCGAGCAAGGCGGCCGAGCTGATTGGCGTCGGAGTCGCCGCCGTTGTTCTGGTGATCACCTTCGGCTCGATGATCGCGGCCGGACTGCCCCTGCTCACCGCGATCCTCGGGGTGGCCGCGGCCATCCTGTCGGTCACGCTCGCCACGCATTTCTTCGACCTGGCCTCGGCCTCCACGACCCTGGCACTGATGCTGGGCCTGGCCGTCGCCATCGACTACGCCCTGTTCATCGTCTCCCGCTACCGCAACGAGATCCGCGACGGCCACGAACCCGAGGAAGCCTGCGGGCGGGCCCTGGGCACCGCCGGGTCCGCGGTCGTCTTCGCCGGCCTGACCGTGATCGTCGCGCTGAGCGGCCTGAGCGTCATCGGCATCGGCATGCTCACCTCCATGGGCCTGGCCTCCGCCTTCGCCGTGGCCGTCGCCGTGATCATCGCGCTGACCCTGCTGCCCGCCGTGCTCGGCTTCGCCGGTATGCGGATCATGACGAGCAAGCTGCTCACCCGCCGTATGAAGGCGCTGGAGCGCGGCGAGGGCGAGTCTATGGGCGTGCGCTGGGCGAGGTTCGTCACCCGCAACCCGGTCAAGGTGCTCGCCGTCTCGGTGGTCGGCCTGGCCCTGGTGGCCATCCCCACGATGTCCCTGAAGATGGCCCTGAACGACGACTCCGGAAAGCCCCCCGGCACCACCCAGCGCATCGCCTACGACACCCTCAGCAAGGGCTTCGGGCCGGGCTTCAACGGACCGCTCACCGTGGTCGTCGACGCCCGGGACAGCGACAATCCCAAGGCAGCCGCCCAGGACGCGTACACCATGCTGAGCAAGCTGGACGATGTCGCGGCCGTCCGTCCTCCCTCCTTCAACCAGGCCGGCGACGTGGCCCTGCTCGGCGCCGTCCCCAAGAGCGCCCCCACCAGTGAGGCCACCAAGGACCTCGTGGGCGAGATCCGCGGCCACGGCGGCGCCCTGCATCAGGACACCGGCGCCGACCTGATGGTCACCGGCTTGACCGCCGTCAACATCGACGTCAGCACCAAACTCTCCGACGCGCTCGTGCCCTACCTGGCCATCGTCGTGGGCCTGGCCCTGGTCCTGCTCCTGCTGGTCTTCCGGTCGATCGTGATCCCGCTCAAGGCCGCCCTCGGCTTCCTGCTCAGCGTGGTCTCGACCCTCGGGGTCCTGGTCGCGGTCTTCCAGTGGGGCTGGCTGAAGGACCTCTTCGGCGTCGACCAGACCGGACCCATCGTCAGCCTGCTGCCCATCGTGCTGATCGGCGTGGTGTTCGGACTCGCCATGGACTACGAGGTCTTCCTCGTCTCCCGGATGCGGGAGGAGTACGTCCACGGCGCCGAACCCACACAGGCCATCGTGCAGGGTTTCCGGCACAGCGGCCGGGTGGTCACCGCCGCCGCGGTCATCATGGTCTCCGTCTTCTCCGGATTCCTCCTCGACGCCGAGGTGCTGATCAAGTCCATCGGCCTGGGGCTCGCCGCCGCCGTGTTCTTCGACGCCTTCGTCGTCCGGATGACCATCGTCCCGGCGGTGATGGCCCTGCTCGGCCACCGCTCCTGGACCCTGCCGAAGTGGCTGGACCGAATCCTGCCCGACGTGGATGTCGAGGGCGAGAAACTGCGCCACGCGCTCGAAGCCGAGCCGACGGACTCCGCGCCTGAACCCGTGCTCGCCGGTGTCGCCGCGGGGGTCCACACGGGCTCGGACGACCACGGCGCCCCCCGCACCTTCACCGGCGTCCCCACTTCTGGCGGCCCGGACACGCCGACACCTGCCCAGCAGGCCCCCGGGAAGGCACGCGGACTGTCCAGGCTCAAGCAGCGCCGCGCACGGGGCAGCGACGCCACCGCCCCCGCCGACACGAAGGAGTCGGAGGCACCCGCACAGCAGGCCCCCGGGAAAGCACACGGACTGTCCAGGCTCAGGCAGCGCCGCGCACAGGGCGGTGACGCCACCGTCCCCGCCGAGACGACGGAGTCGGAGGCACCCGCACAGCAGGCCCCCGGGAAAGCACACGGACTGTCCAGGCTCAGGCAGCGCCGCGCACAGGGCGGTGACGCCACCGTCCCCGCCGAGACGACGGAGTCGGAGGCACCGGTACGCAGGAAGCTCCTGAAGAACCCGATGCGCAGGAGTTGACGAGAGCGAGCCGTAGCACCGGCTTCCGCACCGGCTCCTGACGTGGCGGCCGACTCTCCCCGGCCGTCTCCCCTGCCCCGCCCGCCGGCCCGATCCCCCCGGGCCGGCGGGCGGCCTGACATCGCGAAGGGCCTGTCCCGTGACCGCACCGAGCGCCCCCGCTCCCGCCCCACGCCCGGACGAGCGCCAGTTCCTTCAGGCCCTGACGAGCGATCCCGAGCAACGGGTGATCGGCTCGGTCGTCTCCCGGCTCGCCTCGTGGCGGCGGGCCGACCGGGCCCGTCCCTGGGTCCGGCGGTGGGGGGTCCCGGTCTTCTGCTTCGCGGGCGGCAGCGACGCACACCTCAATCCCCACAACGTCGGCAATCCCCAGCTGCCCCTCGTCCTCGCCTTCTGCATCCCACTGCTGTGGCGGGAACGACGCCCCATGCTGGTCTTCGCCCTCACCACGGCCGTTTCCGTCGTGTCTCTTTCTCTGGGTGTGCTGACCGGCGCCGAATTCGCCCGGGTGGTCGCCCTCTTCAATGTCGGCCGTCACTGCACGCCGCGCCACCTAGCCGTCGCCACCGGCGTCACCCTCGTGCAACTCGTCGCATGGGCCTACTTCTTCTGGCGCGGCCAGCAGCTGGAGTACGTCACGCGTCCGGAGCCCGTGACATTGATGGTGATGGTCACCGTAGTGGCGTTCGCGGCACTGGGCCTGCTCCTGCGGCTGGCCTACGCCTACATCGACGCCCTGAAGAAGCAACGCGACCAGCAGGCCCGTCTCGCCACCGCTCAGGAACGCGCTCGCGTCTCCCGCGAGATGCACGACATCCTCGGCCACACCCTCGCCGTCATCGTCGGCCTCGCCGACGGCGCAGCCGGCCTCACCGAGACCAAGCCCGAACGCGGCGCCCATACCCTCCGCACCATCAGCGCCAGCGGCCGCGACGCCTTGGCCGAACTGCGCCGCCTGCTCGCCGTCATCGGCGACGACCGCGAAGGTCAGGGCCGGTCGCACGACGTCCCGCTCGCCCCGCAGCCCCGCCTCGCCGACCTCGACGCGCTGCTCGACCGAGTCCGCGCCGCCGGCCCGACCGTCGCCCTGCACGCGCACGGCGACCTCACCGAACTGGCCCCGGGACTCCAGCTGTCCGCGTACCGCATCATCCAGGAGGCCCTGACCAACACCGTCAAGTACGCCGCCTCCGACAGTTCGGTCCATGTCTCCATCGCCGCCGACCCCGACACCGTGCGCCTCACGGTCGAGGACACCGGGCCGCCCCGTACCCCACGTGCACGCCGTGGCCGGACGGGCAGCGGCCGGGGGCTGGTCGGCATGCGCGAGCGCGCCGCCCTCTACCGGGGCGAGGTCACCGCCGGCCCCAACCCTCACGGCGGCTGGACCGTCCACGCCACCCTCATCCCCAACCCGCCGGTCAACTCCCTGGAGAAGGACCCCGCTTGACCATCGTCCTCACCGTCGACGACAAGGCGCTGCAGCGGATTGGGCTTCGGCATGCTGCTGGAGGCTCAGCCCCGGCCTCACCGCCGTCGGCGAGGCCGCGGACCAGCGCAGCAGTCCGTACCGCCGCCGAACTCCGCCGATGCCGTCCTGACGGATGTCCGCATGCCCGGCATGGACGGTATCGAGACCACACGGCACATCGTCGAGTCCGGCGGACCTCCCGGGGTCCCTGCTGACCAGCTTCGAACTGCACGAGTACGCCTACGGCGCGCTGCGCACCGGAGCCAGCGGGTTCCGGCTCGCGGACGCCCACCCGGACGAACTCCTGGTGGGGATCAGGACGGTCGCGTGCGGTGACGCCGTGGACGTGCCCGCCATCCCGCGCCGCCTGCTGGAAACCGTCACCGCGCAGATCGCCCGGCCCGAGCTCGGCATCGCCGCGACCCGCGTCTGACCGGCCTGCCCAGCATGAGCGCAAGGCCCTGGCCGAAATTGCCGCCTGGTCACGATCGGCGTACAACCCACGACACGGGACTCGCCCGGCCGACCCCACCGCGCCTCCTCCCAGAGTCGACGCGCCTTCCTACCGCGGTACTACTCGGCACTGCCGTATTCGGTCCCGCGGTGCCGATGACATGCGCGTTTTCCCGCCTAGTTTGACGGCAGGGTCGCACACGCCTCGTCCCCGCCGTGATCCGGGCAAACCCTCTCTCCCCAGCCAACCCTGCCGGTCCCGCTCCGGGCACCGCCGCCCATCGCACGCAGCCGCCTGCGCTGCGGTGCCCGCCCAGCAGTTGGTCATCAGTGACGACGACAGGAGAAACCCATGGGACCGTATGCACGCACAGGTCTGGCCGGGATCGTGAGCTGCGGCGTTCTGTTCACCGCCGTCCTCATCGGGCGGCCGGACGGCACCGGCAACGACGAGAACGCCAAGGACGAGCGACCGCAGCCGGGGCCCTACGTCGCTCTCGGCGACTCCTACACCTCCGGCCCGAAGATCCCCCGACAGTCCGGGACACCGGCCGGCTGCGACCGATCCGACCACAACTATCCTGCGGTGGTGGCACGCCAACTCGGCGTCACGGCTGCCGACTTCCGTGATGTCAGCTGCAGCGGTGCCACCATCACCAACCTCACCGCGCCGCAAAAGACGTCCAACGGCACCAACCCCGCCCAGCTTTCGGCCCTCTCGACGCGGACGCGGCTGGTCACCCTCGGCATCGGCGGCAACGACATCGGCTTCGGCTCGACGGTCACGAAATGCGTCACGATGGGCGCGATGTACCGTGCGACCGGCAGCGACCGTCTCTTCTCCGACGATGCGCCCTGCAAGAAGCAGCACGTCGACGGCGGCATCGACGAAGTGGCACAGAAGATCCAGGCGACCGGCCGACAGCTGTCCGCGGCGCTGGTCGAGATCGAACGGCGTGCGCCGAAGGCCCGGGTCTACGTCGTCGGCTATCCGGCGATCCTGCCCGCCGAAGGCAAAGGCTGCGGCAGGGAACTGCCCCTCGCGCCCGGTGACGCGACCTACCTGCACGACAAGGGGAAGCAGCTCAACACCATGCTGCGCGGGCAGGCTGAGGCCGTCGGAGCGACGTACGTCGACACCTACTCCCCGTCCGTCGGCCACGACGCCTGCTCCGCGCAGAAGACCCGCTGGATCGAGCCCCTGCGGCCCAGCAGTCCAGCCGCCGCCGTCCACCCGAACGCGCACGGCGAGCAAAGCATGGCCGACGCCGTGCTCCGCGCGATCGGCGACTGAACGCCCGCAGGAGGCAGGGGACTTCCAGTCGCCGGCGACCGGCCCGTCCGGTCCACCCCGCGGCACCGCCCTCGTCGCCGGCATGGTCCCACCCACAGGAAGAACCCAGGCAGCATGCCCACCGTTCTCATCGTCAACGACCAGGAGCTGCGACGCCTTTGCTATCACCTCCTGCTGGATTGCGAGCCGGACCTGAGCCCGGTCGGCGAGGCGGCCGGCGGTGCCGAGGCGGTCCGCATGAGCACCGCGCTTCGCCCGGACGTCGTCCTCATGCACATCTTCAAGCCCGGCACGGACTCGATCGACACCGTCCGCCGCATCGCACGCGGCGACAGCCCGCCCCACCCTCGCGTACTGGTGCTTGCCCCCGTCGGGCCCGACGGGTACGCCTGGGCCGCGCTGGCGGCCGGTGCTGACGCACTGCTTCCGGAGAACACCGCCCCGCACGAGCTGACCGCGGCCATTCGCGCGGTGGCGGCCGGAGGCGCCGTCATCCCGCCCGGTCTCACCCGCCAGCTTATCGACACCATCCGACGACGGCCGCCCGCCTCCGCGTCCCTCCCGACGGAACGGCTCGGCGCACTCACCGAACGTGAACGTCAGGTCCTTGCCGCCGTGGCCTCCGGCTGGAGCACCACCGAGATCGCCGCACACCTGTCTCTCGCCCCGACCACCGTCAAATCCCACGTCTGCCGCATCCTCACCAAGATCGGCGCCCGCAGCCGCGTCCAGGCAGTAGCCTTCGCCTACGAGTCGGGCCTGACCGAACCGCACACCACTCGCTCGCCGCTCCCAGCGCCCGGCCGCGCCCGCCCGACCCTGTGAGGCGGACCGTGGACCACTCGTCGCAGCCGCAAGGAGGGGCACCCTAGTACTGCACCGGTGTTTGTTCTGAGTGCTGGGCAGTTGTCATGGGCTATGTCCGCGTCGTTTGTAGTGACTGATACGGGCTTGGTGTTGTCGTCTGCAGCGCCATGTCGGCCAGTGCAGGATGTGTTCGTCGGCGCCGAGTTCGCGGGCGCGCAGAACGGTCAGGCAGGCGTGGGCGGCCATGGCCAGGGTCATGTGGCGGTGCCAGCCGGGACAGCGGCGGACCTGGTAGTCATCCAGGCCGCATTCCTGCTTCGCGGTCTGGAAGCACTCCTCGACAGCCCATCGGCTGCCCGCGATGCGGATCAACTCGTCCAGGGTCGTGTCGGCGGAGCAGTAGGCGATGTAGTAGGAGATCTCCTCGGGCGGGGCTGACACTGCGGCGGGCGAGAACCCAGTGCCGGCGATCCTCGCGGTGCCAGGGCCTCACTTCGACACGGGCCCAGTCGTAGATCCGCCGGCCGTGAGCCCCCGCGCCGCAGGGGCGGCGTTTCCACTTCTGCCGCGGCAGACCGGGAAACAGGTCGTGGACGGGATGGTCGAGGGCCCAGCGGGTGACGACGGCGTCGTGCCGGGTTGTGGCCATGACATGGAAGACATCGGCCTGCTCCAGCTCGAACCGCCAGCCCTTGCTGAAGCCGTAAGCGGCGTCTGCCGTCACCCACCTGAACGGGATCCGCTCGGCGATCGCCCGGCGGACCATCGTCTTGGCCATGGCCACCTTCGTCTCGAAGGCGACGTGGTCGTCGATGCCGGACCGGCGGCGTCGATCCCGGTCGTCCGTCCCTGACGTGGGCAGATACAGGCTGCGGTCGATCAGCGTCCGTCCGCGGCCGGAAACGTAGGCGAGGAACACAAACAGCGGGTACTGGATGGTTGCCGGAAGCATCACGACCAGCAGCCCGGGCCCTACCCGGCACGAGGCGGTCGAAGATCAGGGCGTGGCAGGGTGCTCGTCACCCGAGTGCGAAGCGCTTGGTGTCCGGGCGCCGAACGCCGATCTCGTGTCTGTTCCGCAGCGTGGTGAAACACTTCACTCCCGGTCAGCAGCGCGTCGGTGATTTCGCCCGCACGGGAGTTCGATCCCTGGCGGGTGCAGGAGGCGCGAAAGTCGGAGGTGAAGGCGCGGCTGCGCGACGGGGGGCGGCCACGGGGTAGATCCGCCTGGAGCGGGGGTCGGTGAACCAACGGTGGATCAGGCCGCGGGCCAGTCCGGTGCGGGACGGGGCCCGGGGCAGTGTGCCCGGCGACCCGGAACAGGTGATCGCCGTCCAGTGTCAGGTGCAGGGCGCGGGCGATCGCGGCGAGGATCGACTCGGAGGGCACCGGGCCGCGCTGCTGCTCGATGCGGGCGTAGTAGTCGGCGGACATGCCGGCCAGCAGCGCGGCTTCCTCGCGGCGCAGGCCCCGGAGCGACGCCGCGGCCCACGCGGCAGACCGGCGTCCTCGGGCTGCAGGGCCTTGGACGCCAGTGATGTATGCCGAAGGTCATCCTTTTGCCATGAGTTCGGCGTCGCTCCAGCGCCGGATGGATGGTCCTGTGGCCCTGGAAGGAGCGCCCGCAGTCATCAATGGCGTCGAGGAACCCGCCGTACCGGGGAAGGCACGCTGCAAACGCGGGGTGGTCAGAGCAGGGTGCCACCGGGGCTTCGATGCGCCGGCAACCCACCCCTCTCACCATGCGGGACCCACGCATACCGGCACGTGCGTCCGTATGACGCCACCTCCGTCGATGCCTCCGAGCGGCGAGATTCAGCGAGAAAAACCGCGCAACGGATCGCCACACACAGTTCAATGACGCAAGAAAAATGATACGAAGCAACAAAATTAGCGATTGATTGCAGCAGGGTCTCGGCCCTAACATTCAGCGAGAACCCGGTGAGCCACCCGGAATTACCGACGATTCCACTTCGATGCGCCCCACTATTCAAATCGGGCCGCAATCGCCCGGGTCCGCAGAGATCTCAACAATGGGCCGAAACAGAGGTGTAGCGGTATCCGCCGCTGCCGGGCCCGTAACAAGGGAGCGTTCTGGTGAAAGTGGTCTGCACATCCGGCGTATTCTCTCGCCGTTCGACTGCGGGTGTGGCAGCAGCTGGTCTTGTACTGACTCTGACGGCCTGCGGGACAAACTCCGGGCCCGGCGGCAAGGTGGAAGGCATCGGTCTGGTCTCCGCGGTGGATCTCACCATTTGCACGCAGCTGCCGTACAAGCCCTTTGTGTACAAGGACGGCGGCAAGGTCGTCGGCTTCGATGCCGATCTGCTGAGCCTGCTGGCCAAGGATCTAGGCGTCGAACCGAAATTTCTGAGCATCGAATGGTCGCAGATCACTTCCGGCGGCGCCTTTGCTGCCAAGAAATGCGACATAGGCACGGGCGCCATGACCATCACCGAGGAGCGAAAAAGGGCCATCAGAATTTCCGATCCCTACATGGATGCCACCCAGGTCCTGTTCGTGAAGAAGAGCTCCGGCTATAGATCTCTTGCCGACCTCACAGGCAAGAAGGTCGGAGTCCAGTCGGGGACCACCGGCCAGAAGTACGCAAATTCGCAGGCCAAGAAGTACGGGTTCACCACAGTTGTCTTCGAAGACCTCGCACTGCTCACCAACAATGTGAAGTCCGGCCGTGTGGATGCGGGGATCAACGACAACGGCGTGCTGTACAACTTCACCAAGAACAATCCTGACACCGCCGTGGTGGACGAGTTCCGTACCGGTGAGCAGTACGGGTTCGGAGCGGACCGGAAGGGTGCGAACGGAGCCAAGCTGCTCGCAAAGCTCAACGCCGTACTTGCCAAGGCCAAGTCGGACGGGGACTACGACCGGCTCTACAAGAAATGGTTCGGAGTTGACCGCGGTGAGTAGCGCGACTGTCATCGAAGAACGAACCGCGCTGAGTCCACGCCGCAAGGCCCGACGCAACCGCATCCTTCAGTACGTCGTGATCGCCATGGTCGCCGTGGGGGCGGCCGCGAGCGCCGACTGGGGCCAGATCGCGCACGTATTCCTCGAACCGCAGCTAATCAGGTCTGCCTTTGCGGACGGACTGCTGTCGGCGCTTGTCAAGACTCTCGAGTACACCGCCGGCGCCTTTCTGATCGGTCTCGTGGCAGGGACGGTGCTCGCACTGATGCGGCTCAGCCCGATCGGTCCATACCGGTGGTTCGCGATGGCCTACATCGAGTTCTTCCGCGGGCTCCCGGCCGTCATCGTGTTCATCGCCTTCAGCCTGCTCCCGCTGGCGTTCGGCGGATTGATCATTCCCTTCGATCCTTATGGCGTGGTCTGGCTCGCTCTGGGAATCGTCGCGGCGGCCTATATGGCCGAAACGATCCGGGCAGGAATCCAGGCTGTCCCGAGAGGGCAGGTCGAAGCCGCCCGCTCACTGGGTATGCCGGCGGGTCTCGCGATGCGCAAGATCGTGCTGCCACAGGCCTTCAGGATCATATTGCCGCCGCTCACCAATGAACTGGTGCTGTTGGTCAAGGACTCGTCCCTGGTGTTCATCATCGGCGTCTCGGCCACCGGCAACGAACTCACCGGCTTCGGCCGGGAACTGGCCAATACGCAGTCGAACCTTACCCCTCTGGTCACCGCCGGCCTCTGCTATCTGATCATCACCCTTCCGTTGGGTTTCTTGGCTCGGCGGCTGGAATCCTCCTCCGTAAAGGCTCGCTGATGGCTGCTTCCGGAACCGAACTGATCGAGATCAAGGGGCTGCACAAGTCCTTCGGTGACAACCATGTGCTTCGAGATATCGACTTCGCCGTCGGTGAGGGTGAGGTCGTCTGCCTCATCGGTCCGTCCGGTTCCGGCAAGTCGACTCTTCTTCGCTGCGTCAACCTGCTTGAGCGTCCAGACGGCGGAGCGGTGATCGTGCGGGGTGAGAACCTCGCGGACCCGGACTGCCACCTCGACGCGGCCCGGCGACACGTCGGGATGGTGTTCCAGCAGTTCAACCTGTTCCCGCACCTGTCCGTGCTGGAGAACTGCACGGTCGCCCAGAAGACAGTGCTGGGGCGTAAGACCGCCGAGGCCGACAGGATCGCCCGCGCCAACCTCGAACGGGTCGGGCTCACCGAGAAGGCCGCCGCCTATCCCGCCCAGATCTCCGGCGGACAGCAACAGCGGGTCGCGATCGCCAGAGCGCTCTCCATGGATCCGATGCTGATGCTGTTCGACGAGCCGACGTCGGCACTCGACCCGGAGCTCGTGGGAGACGTTCTCACGGTGATGCGAGACCTCGCCGAGGAGGGCATGACGATGCTCGTGGTCACCCACGAGATGGCTTTCGCCAGGGAAGTTGCCGACCGGGTCGTGTTCATGGACGGCGGAGTCGTCGTCGAGCAGGGCACCCCGGACAATGTGATCGGCAACCCGCGCCATGAGCGGACCCGAGCATTCCTCCGGCGCGTGCTGGATCCCACCCATGCGTTGCCGGCCTGAGTTACAGCCGGGGCCGGTCGATCAGCCGGGAGAGCACGATGACGCTCTTCGTCCGGTCGATCACCGGCGCCTCACGGACTCGCTGGATCGCCTGTTCCAGATGCGTGATGTCCCGGGCCAGCATGTGCACCATCGCGTCCGCGGAGCCCGACACCGTGCACGCCTCGATGACCTCCGGGATCTCCCCGAGGGACTCCCCCAGGGCTCCTGGGGTCGGGTTGCCCTTGCAGTACACCTCGACGAAGGCCTCGGTACGCCAGCCCATTGTCTGGGTGTCGATGAGGGCGGTGAACCCGCGGACGGCCCCGGTGGCGACCAGGCGGTCCAGCCGCCGTTTGGCGGCGGGCGCGGACAGCCCGGCCGCCTCCCCGATCTCGGCGTAGGTGCTTCGGGCATTGCGGACGACGCACCGCATGATCTCTTCGTCGATGGAGTCCACGAACTGCCTCCGTCTGGTCCCGCTGGTGATCGGGCTTTCCGCCCCGGACGCAAGATTGTGCCCCTCATCTCCGGCGAAGAGCAAGAAACAAAACTGATCGGGCTCAGAACGTCTCATCATTGCGCTGCTTGCCGATTGCGGAAATCGAAAAAGGCCCTCCGGCCACCGACCCGACAGGAGATCACTATGCCCGCAGGGCTCAGTGCCGAGGAGGCGTCCGCACTGGCGGCCGTGGACGAGGACGCGATCGCGACCGTGCTGCTCGACGTGCTCACGGTTCCGAGCGTGACCGGGAGCGCCGCCGAGTCGGAACTGCAACACCGGCTCGCCGGGCACCTCGACCGGCTCGGGCTCGATGTCGATCTGTGGTCCATGGACCTGCCCGAGCTTCGCGCCGACCCTGCCTTCCCCGGATCTGAGGCACCCCGCGACGAAGCCTGGGGGCTCGTGGCGACCACGCCTGACGGCGGGGACGGGCCGACGATGATCCTGCAGGGGCACGTCGACGTCGTACCCGCGGGTGACCGGGCGCAGTGGGACGGTGATCCGTTCGTGCCGAGGGTGGCCAATGACCTTGTTCACGGCCGCGGAGCCTGCGACATGAAGGCCGGCTTGGTGGCCAACCTCGCGGCGCTGGCCGCGATCCGGGCGAGCGGGGCGGAACTGCGCGGCCGGGTGGCGGCGCACTGTGTGGTGGGCGAGGAGGACGGCGGAATCGGAGCCTTCGGGACGCTCCGGCGCGGACACACCGGCGACGCGTGTGTCATCACCGAACCGACGGGCGGCACCTTGGTGACCGCGACGGCCGGCGCACTGACCTTTCGCATCGAGGTCGCGGGCAAGGCCGCCCACGCGAGTACGCGTGACGCCGGGGTCAGCGCCATCACCGCGTACGGAGCGATCCACGCGGCTCTGACCCGGTTGGAAGCCGAGCGCAATGTCGCTCCCGACCCCTTGCTGGCGGAATACCCGACCCCTTACGCGCTGTCCGTCGGCACGCTGCGCTCGGGCGACTGGCCGAGCACCGTCCCCGACCTGCTCGTGGCCCAGGGCAGGCTGGGCGTACGGCTCGACGAGGACCCGGCGGCCGCCCGCGCCGACTTCGAGCGCTGCGTCGCCGAGGTCTGTGCGGCCGATCCGTGGCTGCGCGATCACCCCGCGGCCGTGACGTGGCCCGGAGGCCAGTTCGCCAGCGGCCGACTGCCCGCGGGCCATCCCCTGCGTGACCTCGTCCGGACCGCGTACGCCGATGTCGCGGACGGCGGTGCCGTACCGCGCGAGCGCGGTGCGCCCTACGGAAGCGACTTGCGGCTCTACTCCGCGGCCGGCATACCGACCCTGCACTTCGGGCCGGGCGACGTACGCCTCGCCCACAGCCCCCAGGAACAGGTCTCGATCAGCGAGACAGTCGACGTGACCCGCGCACTGGTACTCACCGTGCTGCGCTCGGTCGGCACCAAATGACGCAGAAGGAGTCTCAATGACGAAGTCAAACCGCTTGCGCGACCGGCAGGGCGGGGGTGAAGACCCGGTTGTCGCGCAACAGGGCCCACAGGACGCTGGCTGGACCGCCGACTCGTCGTTGTCGATTTTCCTCGACCACAGGGTCGCGCGGTTTCGTCGATTACCGCGGCCCAGTGGTGGCCCTTGCCGGCGTCGAGGCCGACCCGGGCCCGTCGCTCGTTCACTCGCCTCTCCTCGTTCCGCGCAGCGTGCCGTCGGCCCGAGAAACACCCCGCCGTCATCTCCGTAATCAGCGACCGCACAAGGCGCGCACATCTCAATCAGCAGCCAGGGCGCCCCGGAGAGCCGGGCGGCCACTCCTGCTGAGCCACTGAAGAAAAGAACTCATCAGCCACACCCGGCCCGCCCGGGCCCACAACAACTTACGGAGAAACTCATGACGTCGTCGTCCACCGACACGCGCCTGCCCGGCGTCGCGACCGAACAGGCGATCCACGTCGTCGAGTCGCACTCGGCCGCCAACTACAGTCCACTCCCGGTGGTTGTCCGCGAAGGCGAGGAGGCGTGGGTATGGGACGTCGAAGGGAACCGCTACCTCGACATGCTCGCCGGCTACGGCGCCCTTAACTTCGGCCACCGCCACCCCGCGCTCATCGCGGCAGCCCAGGAGCAGTTGGAACGGCTCACCCTCACCAGCCGGGCCTTCCACAGCGACCAGCTCGGTGTCTTCTGCACGGAGCTGGCCGAGCTGTGCGGCATGGACCTCGTACTGCCGATGAACACCGGCGCGGAAGCAGTGGAGACAGCCCTGAAGATGGCGCGTAAGTGGGGCTACCAGGTCAAGGGCATCCCCGAAGGGCGTGCCAAGATCATCGTCGCGGGGGGCAACTTCCACGGACGCACCATCAGCGTCATCAGCTTCTCCGACGATGCTGTCGCGCGGCGCGGCTTCGGGCCGTACACGCCCGGGTTCGTCAGTGTCTCCTACGGCGATGCCGACCAGCTCGAGGCGGCCATCGACGACGACACCGCCGCCGTGTTGATCGAACCCGTTCAGGGCGAGGGTGGGGTGGTCATTCCGCCCGCCGGCTACCTCGCCACCGTCCGTCGGCTGTGCACCCGGCACAACGTCCTGATGCTCGCCGATGAGATCCAGTCGGGCCTCGGCCGCACCGGGACGACCTTCGCCTGTGACCACGAGGGCGTCACCCCTGACGCGTACATCCTCGGCAAGGCCCTCGGCGGCGGCATCCTGCCGGTGTCCGCGGTCGTTTCCACCCGAGAGGCGCTCGGGGTTTTCCGGCCGGGCGAGCACGGCAGCACCTTCGGTGGCAATCCGCTGGCGAGCGCGGTGGGCACTGCGGTCGTCCGGCTGCTGAAGGAGGGCACCTACCAGGAACGGAGCGCGCAGCTCGGCACACACCTCGAAGCCCTGCTGCGAGCACTTCCCTCGGAGCATGTGTCAGCCGTACGGTGCCGCGGCCTCTGGGCCGGGGTGGATGTCATCGGCCGGTTAGGGCGCGATGTGTGCATGGGCCTGCTGCGCAGAGGAGTCCTGGCCAAGGACACCCACGGATCAACCGTCCGACTCGCGCCGCCCCTCGTCGTGAAATCGGCGGAACTGCAATGGGCCGTGGAGCAGTTGGCGGCGGTGTTGGCCGCCGACGATCGCAGCGACCTGCCCCCGGAGGGAATTTCACCCAGCGCTGTCTCCCCGCAATGGCGTTCCTAGGGCCTGTGTGACGTCATGATCAATCGGTTGCCTTCAGCAGGTCGTTGATCCAGATGATGGAGGCGCGGAGGTGGAGGCCGGTGAGGCAGCTCTCGAGTGTTTTGTCGCATCGAGTCGCGATGCCCCGTCAGGCCTGCCCCAGGCCGGGTCCGGGGACGGCCGACAGGCAGACGGATCCGCACCTGCTGCAGCACGGGGACGAATTGCGGGCTGTCGGCTGCCTGTCCTGCGGTCAGGACGAACGACAACGGACGGCACTTGCGGTCTGCGGCGAGATGAACCTTGCTCGTCAGCCCGCCACGGGACCTGCCGAGCAGGGCTTGTTTCAAGCGGAGCTTGCGCCGTCGCCTGATGTGCCGCCGCTCTTCCTGGTCGGGGGCGTCGCTTCCTTCTTGTCCGTTCTGTTCCGGCGGGCCGCCGCCCCCTTTTACCGGGCCCGTTCCTGGTCGGCGGCGGCTTCCTCGAGGGCGTCCATGACCTCCTGGCCGATGCACATGCCGACGGCGTCGTGGTAGGCGCGGGCGGTGGTGGAGTCCACGCTGACCAGGGATAAGTCTGTCCTTTCCCTGGCGGGCGGCCTCGGCGATCACGCCTTCCAGCAGTGCGGTGAAGACGCCGGCTCCCTTCAGACCCGGAAGCGGCCGTAGACCGTCGGCCACGGGCCGAACTCACGTGGCATCTCCCGCCACTGGCTGCTGGTGCGCAACCGCCAGATCACCCCCTCGAACTGCTCCCGCAGCCGCTCGGGGTACGGGCCGTACTCGCCCATCGGCAGAAACGGCTCGATCAACTTCCACTGCTCGCCTGTGAGTTGCCTGCGCGTCACGACCGTCTTCCTACCGGACCCACCTTCCACGCGGATCCGCATCGGCCAGATCGATCACGACCTCACACAGGCCCTAGGGTCCGTCTTCAAAGATCATCTCGTGATGGATCATGGTGGGTGTGATACGCCGCCATGAACTGACCGACCACGAGTGGGAGTTACTCGCTCCCCTCATACCGCGAGCCGTGACGGG